>CASEIJ010000022.1 GCA_949288035.1 uncultured Mycoplasmatota bacterium | reverse complement strand
TGTTAAAATAAAATTAAATACAACTTTCTTATCATCGATAGATTTTAAAGTAATATCAGGTTGAGCAACTAATTCTTCATCTTTATGTTCTTCTAACATTTTAGAATATGCATCAGGAAGCACAATATCAGCCGCATCTAAATATAATGATTCTTTTCCATATTTCTTTAAAAAGATTTCTTTAGGAGCTTTTCCTTTACGGAATCCATCTATTCTTACATTTTTTACAGCTTTTTGAAATGCTTTATCTAATGCTTCTTCCCAATCTTTTCCTTTTACTTCAATTGTAAATTCTTTTTTCATTCTTTAACACCTTTCCTTACAACCAATAGTATAACGAATATTCTCGTTATTTTCAAGTAAATACAAGAAAATAAAAGTCTTTTATGACTTTTATTCTAGCAAATCTCTAAAATCTTAACTGGATAACTTCCAGCTGGACTTACAACATCTACAATATCATTTACTTTATGATTTAAAATTGCTTGAGCAATTGGACTTTCATTAGAAATTTTACCTGCAAATGGATCTACTTCTTTACTTCCTACAATGGTATATTCTTCTTCTTCATCGTCATCTACATAACATATTTTAACAGTAGAACCAATTCCAATTGTATCTTTATTTGTATTTTTTACAATCGTTGCTTTTTCTAACATCATTTCTAATTCTGCAATCTTACCTTCTACTTGTGCTTGTTCCTGACGAGCTGCATCATACTCTGCATTTTCACTTAAATCTCCTAATGCACGCGCTTCTTTTAAAGCTTGAATTACTTCAGGACGCTTTACAAGTTTTAATTCATCCAATTGTTTTTTTATATCATCATAACCTTTCTCAGTTAAATAAATTTCTTTTGTATTTGTTTGCATACTTTCACCTCTGATCTTCTTTCTTTCTATGAAATCTACAAAATAATACTACGAAATAATCATTTTGTCAATCTCTTTTTTTCATTCTCATTAAATCATTGACATGTAATGGTTGATACGTCTCAATCCATACAATTTGACGAGGATGATTTACTATTTCTATTGGATGGTGCTCTTCATCATATATATGTGATAATTTTAAAATGTTTACAAAATGATTTGGTCCAAATACTTCAACAACATCCCCTACTTTAAAATAATTGCGTTGTTCTATTTTAGCCAAATGGTTTTTCTCATCATAATCAAGAACAATTCCTAAAAAATCTTGATTTGAAAATTCTAACCTACCATTATAATATTGACAATCTTTGCCATAATATCCATCAAAAAATTGAACCGTACTCTCACGATTCGCAACCGCATCTAATATCTTTTTCGCATTTTCGATCATATCACTCGTGAGCTTATTCTCATAATATGCATCTATGACATTACGATAAGTGCTTACAACAGTTGCGATATAATAAATAGAACGCATTCTTCCCTCAATCTTAAAAGAATCAATTCCTAATTCTATCATCTCTGGAATTTTTGTAATCATAGAAAGATCTTTCGTACAGAATGTAAATGGTTTTTCTCCTTGTTGTGGTTTATCATCTTCCAATAAATCAAAATCCCATCGACAAATTTGGCTACAACCACCACGATTGGAATCACGAGCAGTAAAATAGTTTGATAAAACACAACGTCCACTAAAGGAAGCGCACATTGCTCCATGAATAAATGTTTCTATTTCAATATCAACATGTTTTTTAATATCTTCAATATCTTCTTTGGTTGCTTCACGTGCTAAAACAACTCGGCTTGCACCTAGTTTTTTTAAATATTTGACACCAAGATAATTTAAAGTTGATTGTTGTGTTGACACATGTAATTCTAATGAGGTATGTTCTTTCGCGTATTGTATAATAGCTGGATCGCTAATGATTAATGCATCTACTTGAATCTCTTCTAACTTTTTTAAATAATCATCTAATTTTTCAACTTCTTGATTATGCATCACAATATTGACTGTAACATATAATTTTTTCTGATGTTGATGAGTAAATTCTACTGCTTCTTTTAATTCATCGATGGTAAAATTTGTGGCGTTGGCACGAAGTCCAAACCCTGGACCACCTACATATACTGCATCAGCACCATATAAAATAGCCCATTTTAAACTTTCTAATGAACCTGCTGGTGCTAATAACTCTACTCTTTTATCCATTTTTCTTCACCCTGTATATCGTCTCTTTATATAAAAATCCGAGATCATATTTCCCTTCTAATAATTGATCTATTTTACCAATCCACTTTTCTTCTCCACAGTTTAAATATTGTTCATAACATTTTACTATTTCTATAAATAAATCATGATCTAATAACTGTTCTTGAAATAACAAATAATCTATTCCATGATCTTTTAATATTTTTGATTCTTTTACTGCATTTAAAGGAACAGATGTATAAACCGTTGTTCCAAATTTATGTTCCACAATAGGATAAGTGTTTCCTTCTTTTTCAAGTTTATAATTTCCATGATGATCTTCTAAAGAAAATGTTTCTAAATAATTTTTTACAAGATGTCTTTTACTTTCAAACATCGGATAATAACCAAAAATAGGTGTGATACAAAACATATTTGTTTTTCCTTTGATTTCTATAATTTCTTTTAATGTTAAATTCGTAGAAAGAGAAACCCCTTTTACTCCCTGTTTCTCATAGAAATCAGCACTAAAATAATTGGTCGTCATATGTTCTTGATCCCATACTAAGGTAATATTTGGATATTTTTCTTGTACATATTCTAAAACAGAAAGATCATAGAAAAATACACCAGTAACTGGCAATAATTCAATCTCTTTTAGAGTCTCATCCAATTTTTCTAAATCATTGCGATCATAGTTTTTATTACAAGACAAAAAAACTTCTTTACCTTGTTCATTTAATAATTCAATCACTGATTTTAATTCATCTAATGAATATGTATGTTCAAAATGTACAGATAAATTCTTTACCCCAAATAAGAAAGCATCCGCAAAAAAAAGTTCATCTTGAATTGCTTGAATACTACTTGGAACGACTAATTTTTTCATAACATCACCAACTTTCTTATTATACCAAATTCCAAAAAAAAGAGAAATAAATCTCTCATATGTAAACCAATTATTTAGTCAAACTCTTTTGCACTTCTGTATCAATCACATCTTGACTTATCTTTTGTTCATTTAATTGTGTTAAAAAAGAAAGATATTCATCACAATATGGTTTTAATACATCATTTGTAAGTAACGAACAGTAGAATTTCTGATTAGTATTTAAATCAACAATCATCATTTCTTGTGGACTCGTCTGAAATACAAAATATGGTACTACAATATTTTGATATACCGATGATACATAAATAGGACTTCCACTGACAATTCCTTGTTCACGAAAACGATCAGCACCTACTTTTCCTTTGTTATAAATATCTAAAGCATATGAAATATCATAATCTGATAATCCCAGAGCTCCATTTAAAGCCATAATTCCTAATTTGACATTGGTATCAAAGTCGTTTAATTGATCCTCACATAAAGGAATAGAATCTATTTGATTTGTCTCATAATTATATCCAGTACGTGGTGGTTTAGAGGCAATTTCTTCCGTACTGGCATTTACACTGTAAAAATTAGCTCTTTCTTGTTGCGTAATTCCAACTGCAAATAAGTACTTCCCATTCGCATCATAAGTACCGATGTGATTATAATGATCTAAGTTTGATTCTACTTTCTCTAGTGCAAATAATAAATGGGGATCCATTCCATATATATTACAAAGTTGTAATTGTCTTTGCCCTTCTTCTGTATTTAAATAATTAGAATAATCAGTAAGCGTCCAATTTGTTCCCATATTACTTGGTAATGATACATCTTTGTATTTTAATTGTGCTAACATACGAACAATATCTGCACTAATTTGTTTAGAACTTGATAAACTTGAAATATTTTGATAAACGTAAGAAAGTGCAGTATTTGGATCTAAACTTAAAGTAGTAGCTACATTTTGTACATAAGTTTCAAATTCACTATCCGTATCATCTAAAAAATCATGAAAACGATTTAATAATTCACTATTCTCAAGCGTCGTTTCAGCAACGTCACTATCTACCTCATTTTGATTTGCTTTCACCATTGTTAGACCAGTAATACTACTAGCACACAAAAGTGCCCACAATATTTTTAATTGTAAATACTTCCTCTTCATAACAATGCCCCCTTTAAACCTGCGAAATAGAATATCACTTTTTATTTTATTTGTCAAAAAAAGAGACAATCAACGTCTCTTTGTTACAGCAATCCCATCACCAACATCATAAAATTCAGTCACATAGTTCTTATTTTCTTTTAGATAAACAATATATTTTCTAATTTTCTGTACTAATTGTCTTAAATTTTTACTTTCTATTCTCTCTTTTTGTTTGGTATAACCATGAAATAATAAGTTATCTGAGAAAACTACCCCATTTTCACTTAACAATGGTGTAAATTTTTCAAAGAATTTAATATACTGACTTTTAGCTGCATCGATAAATATGAAATCATATTGTTCGTTTAGTTCTACTTCTAATGCATCTTGAAATAAAATCGTAATGCGATCTTCTAAATGAAATGTACTTACATTTTCTTTTGCTTTCAAATAACGTTCTTGATCTCTTTCAATCGTTGTTACATGAATATCATCTCTGATTAAAGCCATACGAATAGCTGAATAACCAATGGCACAACCAATTTCTAAAATATTTTTGATTTCTTCGTGTTCCTTTATATATTGTGTTAAAAATTCAATCCCATCATGTTCCATAATTGGTACATGATTTTCTTTTGCATAATCTTCTAAATCTTTTATTACCATGTTAACCACAAACCTTGTTCTTTTAATTTTGCAACAATATTTTCATGTTCTCTACTTGTTTCAGTAAAATATACTTTTTTATTTTTATCGGCTACAAAATAATAGTAATTATTTGCTTCTGGATTAATCGCTCCTATAATTGTCTGAATTCCAGGGTTACAAATCGGGCCTACTGGTAAATGTCCACTAGAAGCGGCACTACGTGTATTATAAGCATTGGCTTCAGTAATTTCTGACATATATAAATCACGTTCTCCAATATTTATTTTAGCTCCATAATAAGTTGTAACATCACTACCTAGAGTCATATTTTGCGCTAATCTGTTATAAAAAACACGTGATACCATACTACGATCACTATCAGTACTTGCCTCTAATTCTGACATAGAAGCAACTGTTAAAATTTGATGAAATGAATAATTACTTGCTTCAATTTGAGATTGATATGGTGTTAATTTCTGATTCATAGCATCTAACATTTTCTCAAAAATTTTCTTTATTTCAACATCTTCATTTGTAAAACGATATGTATCAGGTAATAAATATCCTTCTAGAGAATAATAAATACTTGGATTTTTAATTTCATCCGTAATAAACCAATACTTTTGAATCAATTCATTTAAATAAGTCTCATCTTGTAATAGAGTAAATACTTCTTCCTCTGTATGATTCGTATGATTTGCAATAATAGCCGCAACTTGTCTCATATTTTTTCCTTCTGGAAAAGTAATCGTAATTTCTCCAGTATGAAATTTCTCATCACCTGCTAAACTATGAATCAAAGTTTTTAAATCCATATTTTTATTCAAATTATAGTTTCCTTCTTTTAATGGAGATAATTTCTGCATACGCAAGTATAATTTATAAGCCAATTCAGAACGGATTAATCCCTTTTCTTTTAAAGTCGCTGCAATCGAATAATAATTTTGTCCTTTTTCAACAGTTAATGTTACTGGCTCTGATTTACTTGATACAGCACCAAACAATGTTATAAACCAAATGAAAAAAACAATTAGTAATATACTAATTACTAAAATAATCACTGGTTTTTTCTTTAATTTTCTTCTTTTTTTCATACACACCAAAAACGAGCTTTATGCTTGCTCGTTTCCTTCTTGATTTGCTTCTTCTCTAGCAGATGCTTGTAATTCATCTAATATTGTTTGAATAATTTTCCATTCTTTTTCTGTTTCAATTGGTTCTAACATCGTTGTTTTTGTATTTGGTGTATAAATAGAAGCATACACCTTTGTATTTCCATTTTCATCTACAGTATTATCTGTATACACCATATAATTTTTCTTTGTTTCTTCACTTTCAAATGTAAATAATACTTCGCACTCTACTTCTTTTCCATCTTGACCTTTTACTTTAAATGTCATTTTTTCTTCTTGCATACTTAAATCCTCCCTTTATCTAGATAAGTTTGTAATATAATATTAGCAGCCAAACTATCTATTTTCTTCTTTCTTTTTTTTCTAGATATATCAAACTTCACCATATAATTTGTTGCTTCTACAGTCGTCAACCTCTCATCTTGTAAAATAACAGGTAACTGAAATCTCTCTTCTAACTTCTCTTTAAAATCTACTGACAAGAGTGCATGTTCTCCCATACTATTATCCATATTTTTAGGTAATCCTAAAACAAATTTTTCAATGGAAAACTCATTCAACACTTTTTGTAATTCATCAAATAAATGCTCATAATCCTCTTCTTCATACCGAATCGTATAAAGAGGCGTAGCAATTGTCTTTGTTTCGTCTGAAATGGCTAAACCAAGCGTTCTAGTACCTAAATCTAATCCTAAAACTCTCATCGATGATCCATATAATGATGAATTAAAAACTCTAATATTTCAGCACGATCATAACGCATAATCATATTACGTGCCTCTTTATGACTCGTAATATAACCAGGATCTCCACTCATTAAATACCCTACTAGTTGTGTCATTGCATCATAACCACGCTCTTCTAAGATTGCAATTACTTTCGTAATACAATCACCAATGAGTCCTTCTCTAATATCCTCGATGTGATATACTTTTGTTTCTTCTTTCATAGTCTCACCTACTTTATGAATACGTCTTTATTTTAACATGTTTCGACATTGATTGCAATCTAATTATCAGAATTTCAAAGAAATATGATACAATCTTTAGGGAGGTATAAATATGGAAACAAATGACATCATCTTAAATGAATATAAAAGATTAAAAGAAAATGTAGAAAAAGCAGAGGATCAATTATCTAAATTTTGTAATTTACACATGGACAAAGATACAAATAGTATCAATGTAAACCAACTTTATCCAGAAGAATTATTTAAATTAAAACAATACTATGAAAGAACCATCTTAGAAAAATTTAAATTTAATATTTTTTATATGACTGTACAACAATATCAAGAAAAACCAAGTCACTATTTTTATGAACTACCAACACATGATAGAATTCAAGAGATTCCATGTGATTATATTATCATAGATGATACAAATCATTTTCAAGAATATCAAATTCAAGTGGGAGAAAAGAAAGTATCATGTCCTAACATGACAATATCTCCAAATCTATACTCAGCTATCTATCGTAAATCTTTACAAGAACAACTACATCAATTATCCAGTGAAAATATTCAAAAAGATAAACAAAAATTAAAAAAATATGCGAAATAAATCGCATATTTTTTATAGACTTCCTTTGTAAAAATAAATTTTCATTGCATTTTCACTATATGTTGGTTTAGAACAATCAATATCAATAAAATTAGAAATAGCATAAATTAAATACTGTGATGCAACTAATAAATCATATTCACATAAAATACCATCATATCTACTTTCTATCATTAAATTTTCATCCTTTTTTAAGTATTCCAATAATTTTTGTTCATATGAACTTGTAGTTTTTTGTTTAAAATAAATATTTTTCTTGCAACTTAAATGCTCATAATTAATAAATCTTCCATGTGAAAAATTTTTCTTTTCGTGAATTAAACAATTGTATATACCTGACTCGATTATTTTACTTTCTAAATCACTAGCTGCAGATTCTGTGAAGTCTCCTGTAAAAATATTAAAACTATTTCCTTCTTTTAAAAATTTTTTTAGCACTTTCTTATTTTCTTTAAAATATTTATCAAAATATTTTTTCCAATAGTTTATACTATCTTTGATAAAATCTTCAATATCATTTCGTGATTTATTTTCAAAATATAGTTTTAAAAATAAACTAGCAGGAGCTAAAGCACCTTCAAATGATAAAAAGCCTCTTTCTTTTCCTTTATTTGCATTTGTCCGATATGAAACAATATTATTTTTAGATATTCCCGTTTTAGTAACAATTTTTTGTAATTCACCTTTTGTTATAATGTATTTTTTATTATTATCTATGAAACTTGATGATATAATCAAATCATTTGTTGTCCCAGAATAAGTAAATAAAAATACTGCATCTACACTATGATTGTTTCTATAATATAAATCTCTAGGATATAATGCAATTGTATTTGTTCCATACAACTGATTAATCAGTTTAGATGAAAACTTTGCCCCAGCAAAAGATCCACCTGTTCCCACAAAAATACTATGATTTAAACTTTTAAAATCAATTTTAACTAATCTATCATAAGCACTACTATTCACAGCATGAATGATTCTTGCTTCTAAATGATTGACATTAATGCTGCATCTTTTTATCTGTTTACGAACGACTGGTTCAAAATCTTCACAAGTACACTTCTCTTTTACTTTTTTTATTTTATACAAAGATTGAATATGTCCTCTTGCTCCAAACTTTTTTACAACTTGGGTTGTAAGTTTAGTAGCTTTTTCAAAAGTGGAATCTATAAACTCATCATCAATCATATAGTTATTTTTTACATACTCACTAATAAACGTTGCGAAAAATGCATCACCAGCACCTGTTGGATCAATTTCCATTGATGGGTTACTTAATATTTTGTTTATTTTATGATCGTCAAAAACGAAATCTGAGCCTTTTTTTCCTCTAGTAACAATGATCATTTTCGGCTGTAATATACAATATATTTCTTCTAACGTCTGTAGAGAAAATCTACTTTTTAAATATTTCTCAACTCGTTCATTTAAGTTGATAAAATCAAATTTATTTTTCATTTTTTTAACAATTTCATCATCACTATAATTTTCCAATTCAAAGTATTGTCCCAAGTCCAACATTTTTCTATTATCACAATGATCTATAATCATTTGATTTTTCTCATTTAAATTATCAAAAACCAAAACATCATCTTCATGAATTTGTTTTAAGATTTCTTTCACATCTATTTTACTTTCATCATACCATCTTTTTACTTTACAAATCGGACATCGTTTTTTAGATGTGAATTCCAATTTACCATTTAACTCTTGATATGACACGTGAAAACAACGTGTATTGATGTCATCAATGATTTTTACATCATCAATATTCGTTCCTACTTCCTTTAAACTATCTCGTGCTATAATACCTGCCATATCATTTCCACAAACACCATAAACAGATGTTTCAAAACCTAACTTAGCAATATTCGCGATTATGTTGTGGGAAGTCATTCCTCCGTTTATTCCAACCAATTTTCCATTTTTATAATAAAAATCTGTAACTAAATCTCCTACCCCGACTACACTCATTATATATTCCTTTCTAAACATGCTCTGTTATTTGTTATCTTTATCATATCAAATATATAGGAAATATTATGTCTTAATTAAAAAAAGAAATAAAATATTCCTTCTTACATTCACTCAACAATTTTCATTCTACTAAATTCAAAGTGTCTAATATCATTTCTCAACTCACAAAAAGCAGTTACATAAAAACGATGATCATATTCAAAAATTTGAATAGGATGAATATATCTTTCTTTCCACTGTCTCTTCAAATTCTGATATAAAATTAATACTCTTTTATGATTTTGTATCGCTTCCGTTAATAGACGATAAATGTCAGATTGGTTGGAAATTCCGTTTACAATAAAATATTTACTTCTTTCCTCTTCCACATCATACACATGTTTTATTCGATGGACTAATTTCTCGTATTTATCAAAGTACATATAATTAGATTCTTTTAATATTCCTGAAATATCTTCTAATAACTCTATATCATATTTATTAAATTGATGATATATACTTTTTCTTTGGATCATATAATAGCCACCATTTGGTCCCATAAAAGTTTCAATGGGAATACCATCTGCTTCTAATTCTTGTTTATAATATCTAACCATGCGTTCTGTAATACCCAGTTTTTGAGATAATTCTTTTACTGTATACTTATTTCCTGTATTAAGATAATTTAACATCTGAATTGCGTGAGAAATCTTACCCATAGTCGTACCTCCCCGAATAACTATATTATATACAAAAAAGTCAGTTTTTGAAACTGACTTTTATTCACTTGTTAATACTGCTTTAATTCTTCTTACTCCAGCACTACTAGACTCTTCCTTTTTTATTTTAAAATGTCCAAGTTCACTTGTATTAGACACGTGAGGTCCTCCACAGATTTCTAGTGATACATCTCCAATTTGATATACTGTTACACGGTCTCCATAACGTTCTATGAATTGTGCTTCTGCACCCATCTTCACTGCTTCATCTTTTGATACTTCATAGTGTGTAACTGGAATAGAATCTTTAATCCATTGATTCACTAAATCTTCTACTTGCTTTTTTTCTTCTTCTGTTAATTTATGATCACAAGGGAAATCAAAACGCATTCTCTCATCAGTAATGTTACTACCCATTTGATTAGATTCGGGACCAATCACTTTTTTTAGTGCAGCATTTAAAAGATGGGTAGCGGTATGATACTTAATATTCATTTCAGAATCACTTTGTAATCCACCTTTAAAACGTTCTTTTGAACCAGCACGTGACTTTTCTTGATGTTCTTTAAATTTCTCATCAAATCCCTTGGTATCAACTGTCATATTCTTTTCATGAGCTAATTCTTCTGTTAACTCAATTGGAAATCCATACGTGTCATATAAATGGAAGGCAGTCACCCCATCGATTTCTGTCCCATTTAATTTTGATACAATCTTGTCAAATTCTCTTAATCCTTTGTCCAATGTGCGTGAAAATTTCTTTTTCTCATTCGTTAATACTTGCATAATATGTTCTTGATTTGCCTCTAATTCGTGATAATATCCCTTAAATTGTTCAATATACATCTTAGCAATTTCAACATCAAAATCAGAATGAATATCAATATCAATCTTCTTTGCATAACGAATCACACGACGAATTAAACGTCTTAAAATATATCCTTGATCTGTATTCGATGGTACAATTCTCGCATTATCTCCACTAATAATCGTAATTGCTCTCATATGATCAGCAATAATACGCATTGCTCTTTGATAATCCAAATCATAATAATCATGATGAGATACTTCCTCAATATATTTTATAATATCACGGAATAAACTCGTCTCATAATTATCTTTTACACCCTCTAGTATCGCTGTAACTCTTTCTACACCCATACCAGTATCAACATTCTTCTTCTCAAGTGGAGTGACTGTTCCATCTCCATTCCCTTGATACTGTGTAAATACATTATTCCAAATTTCAACCCAACGATCATCTTCTGGATCAAACACTTCAGGAATCTCATCATCACTACGGAAATAGAAAATCTCAGTATCAGGTCCACATGGTCCTACTCCTCCACCAAGACTCCACCAATTTCCTTCTTTTCCAAGATAAGCAATATGTTTTTTAGATATTCCTAAACTCTCCCATAACCTAGCACTCTCTTCATCTCTTGGAATCATACCATCCCCTTTAAAAACAGTCACTGCAAGCCTTTCTTTTGGAAAATTTAAAACACTTGTTAAAAACTCGTAACTCCATGTAATACTCTCTTTCTTAAAATAATCTCCTAAAGACCAATTTCCTAACATCTCAAAGAAAGTATGATGTGTTGTATCTCCAATCTCATCTAAATCCGTTAAACGAAAACACTTCTGATAATCTGTTAAACGAGTTCCTAAAGGATGTGGTTGTCCTGATAAATATGGAACTAGTGGTTGCATCCCTGCTGTATTAAACAAACACGTAGGATCATTTTCTGGAATAATTGGAGCAGACGGAATCAAAGCATGTCCCTTACTCACAAAAAAATCTGTATATAACTTCTTTAAATCTTTCATTACTTCTCAATCCTTTCTAATATATCAAACACTTTCTTTCTTAAAACTTCTAACGTTCCATCATTAGTAATCTCATAATCATAATCGTGGAAATCATCTAAACCATGTTCTGTCGCATGAGCAAGTTCTTCTTTCTTTAACCCACTCTCAAAATTAGGTCGATATACATGAATCACAACCGTATTTGGATACGCTTCTTTTAATTTTACTACCTCATCTACAAAACGTCCATCAGAAACAGTAATCACATCAAAAAAATATCCATATACCGCCACATCATCAATCATACGCTTAATAAACAAATCATTATCAATTTTCTTTCTAATGATATCAGTTCCAAGCATCTGTAATAACGCTCTAGGTTTGGTTTCTTCTCTACCATCCCAATCAGTAATATTTTTCGCATACTCTTTAATATAATGTGCATAACGTAAATTCATCGTATCCATATCTAAATTATAATAATATTCTTGTATCGCTTTTGCAATCTCATCTTTCCCATGACGAGCACGTCCACAAATTAAATAGATACGTGGTATTGTTTCTTTTATCTTCATATGATTCCTCCCATAAAAAAACCACGTAAATCTAGGAGCGAATTACGCGGTACCATCCTATTTGTTCTTAATTATGATAACGGGTATCCCCGGTAAGCTTTACTTACACTCTAAGAGGAGCAAATAATTATTCCATTTATCTATTTCCACCACCCATAGACTCTCTTTTGAAATGAATATAATTATCTATATCTCTTATTCTTCGCTTTCAGATGCTTCTAGTATATCATATTTTTCATCAAAATACATAAAAATTGATTTAATTGACGCAATAATTGGTGTAGATACTACCATTCCAAGTATTCCCCAGAAATGTCCAAACACCAAAAGTCCTACCATAATCGTTACTGGATGTAGCTTTGTTGTCTTACTCATAATCAATGGTTGGAAGAAATTTCCCTCTACAAATTGAATGACAACAATCACCAATAATGTTAAAAAACCAATCATTGGTGATTGAGCAAAACCAACAATGACAGCTGGAAAACCTCCAATATATGGCCCTGCATATGGGATGACATTGGTAATACCACAGAACAACCCAAACAACAACGGTGCTTTTAATCCAACCAACCATAGCCCTACACTAGTCACTACAAACACAACGGTACAGTCAATTAATGCGCCCTGAACAAAGCGTTGTAATGAGGTATTAACTGTTCTAAATAATTCTTTTGTCTCTTTACGATATCTTTTTGGTACAAGTTCAAAGATACTATCCCCGGCACTATCAAATCTAAGTAAGAAATAAAAGCCAATGACAAGACCAATCAAAATAATTCCTGCTCCTGAGAATACGGAAGATACAAAACTAAGTGTCATTTGTGGTAATCCTTTTGCAATTCCAGTTCCAAAGTTTTCAACTTCCTTAAAAATATCTTTCTCTATACCAGATGTATTCATGTTTACTAATTCCCCAATACTTGTAAATATATCATCAATCCAATATTTCACTGTATGAAAAACACTTGGTAATGTTTTTACAAACTCATTTACTTGATCAATTAACATCGGTATAATGGCCTGCATAATAAAGAATAAAACACTAAATAAAAGCGCATAAGTCAGTGTTGTTCCAATCCCTCGTCGTATTCCCTTCTTTTGTAACCATGTAACAAATGGATTAAATAACCATGCAATTACAATTCCTACAAAAAGTGGTGATAAAATACGAAGAACTGTAAATAGAAATTCTTTGACATTCCACTCTTTACCAATCAATGTAATCGCATAAATACCAATAATCACAATTAAAATATATGCGACCTTTAATATTTTATTGGTCAAACTCAAAGCTCCATTGACACTTTCAATATCTATTTTTTTATTATTAAAACGTCTACGAAACATTCAATCACCCCTATATAATTTTATTATACTAAATTTTATATTATATTGTAAATGTCTTTTTATCAACAAAAAATACCCAAATGGGTATTATTTACTTTCTACAATTAATTTAATGGCAGTTCTTTCTTCCCCATCAATTACAATATCTGTAAATGCAGGAATACAAACTAGATTCTTTCCAGAGGGAGCAACAAATCCTCGAGCAATCGCAATTGCTTTAATCGCTTGATTCAGTGCCCCTGCACCAATTGCTTGAATCTCTACATTATCGTGTTCTCTCACCGCATTTGCCAGTGCTCCTGCCACAGAATTTGGGTTCGATTTTGATGAAACTTTTAGTGTTTCCATGATTAATTCCTCCTTTTCACTTAAATATATGAAAACATATATAAAAATATGTATCCCCTAGTGTTACACACATACGTAAATAAAAAGAAGGACATATAATATAGTGGGTTTGGCAAAACCTTGATAACACCCCCGAAAAGAGAGAATATCTCTCTTTTTTATTAGAATAATTGATCAATAACAGATTGAATCATATTGAAAGATTTTAATTCCATAATCGTATAATGACTTCCTTTCATTTGAATACCTCCAATGAGGTAATATTATATCTTAGTACTATGACATTTTCAAAAGTTAATTATACTATGACAATATCACAGATTAATTACAATTTATTCAAAAAATAGTTTACAAATAAGTAAATATTTCATATAATGGAAATATGCAGGTGTGGTTCAATGGTAGAACATGGCCTTGCCAAGGCTAGGACGCGGGTTCGATTCCCGTCACTTGCTCCAGAGATGAATCTGCTCGAACTTTCGAGCATTGTGATAAATATCAAATTCAGAAATGGATTTGATTTTTTTGTGTTTCGAACTTCCATAATTAGCTTGGAAATATATATACAAATTAATATAAAAACAAAAAAATCATAACATTTTACTGTTACAATTTTACTGTTCTAATTCTTTTTATTATCAAATGAATCATCTCACGTTTCCTAATAATTTTCCTAATAAATATTGCTTAAACAAAACATACATCAAATACAATTGAATGTTTTATTAAATTGTGTATTTTTTCCCAGTAAACATCCGAAAGTGAATTGATTCAAACAATTCATACTTTTGATATAGAACTCAATCAGAAATAACCGTTTCTTTTTTCTTATACTCAATATCAGAAACAGGAAATTGAAAATCTAAATATACATAATTACTCATATCATAAGCTAAATTACTTTCTATTAATTTTTGAGCAATCTTACAGCATTTAGAAATTCTTTTTCCGTTCCATAATGGATCGATATATCGAACTTTTGCGCCATGATGCACATAATAAACATCTTTTGGTACTTTCTTCAATGTTTTTACTTTCTTCGCATGTTTCCAAATATAAAATATATGATTATATTTAGAATTTTCTATAATACGAATGACATCACTTTCTTTTAATTCATATAAATCTCTTTTAGATATTTTATTTTCATTATTTAATCTTTTTAAAATATCCGCTAACAACTGCATAGAATATCTAGTTCTATCTTCACGATATATAATAGATAATTTACTTGTAACTTTTACAAAATTTCTAGCTATTTTTTTAGTTTTAAAAGCTAATTCACTTTCATTTTGTTCATTTGTCTGAATTTCTATATCATTGTATATTTCTTTTATATTTTCAACCTCTAATAAATTATATGTAAATAAAGCATTAGATAGAGAGTATTCTAATCTATCAGCAGATAATTTAGGCATATCATTATCAGCAATCGGATACAAATGATAATTATCTACTTCTGAAACTTTTATATGATCTCTTTTTAATAGCATCATGATTTCTTTAGAACTTTTAATTATTTCTGTAGTTAATTCTTCTGTAGATTCTTGTATCATATAATCTCCATTTAGAAAATCTACACAATGCTTAAATACAGGAGTTGCTATATCGTGAAATAAACCAGATAACGTTTGTTTTTTATCGTGTGTAAAATGCCAAACTATTAAAGCAACTGCAACAGAATGATCTAAACTAGAAAAGAAAAAATCACTTTTAAACAAATCAGTGTATATAGTACCACAAGTAACACTAATATATTGTTGTGATAATAATTCTTTTGTATTTATATATTCATTTAACCATTCTGGAAAATTAGGCTCTAGAATTTCAAAATATTTTTTTATTTTCTCATGTACATGATCATAATATAAACTCATGAATGATTCACCTTCTTTTCTTTCATAACCAAATTCAAACTTTCAGGATTTTGTTTCTATCATCTTACTCATTAAAAAAATGATATTCTCCATTTTAAAAAAGCATTCGCTATTTTCGTGAATGCTTTTAATCTTCTTTTGCTTGTTTCTTTTCTAAGATCCCTTTTACTTTTTCTAATCCCAAAATAATCGCTCCACCTAAAATAAAAGATAAAATACTAAATGTTGAAATAGATAATGGAGCCGTTGATGTATTTAATGTCGTTGGCCCCATAATAATTGCATAAATTGATCCAATCATAAGCCCTAAAATACAATAAATCGATTGACTTCTATATTTTTCTAATGCGATTTTAATCAGACGAATGACTAATATAATTCCAAAAAGAACTCCTAGTCCAAATACAAATAATGCTGGCACATAGCTAAAATTGAAATGTAAAAACTCTTTAATTGCTGAAATAATTGGAATATATAATCCAAATATCAATAACAAAGTAGAACCAGAAATACCTGGTAATACCATAGCTGAAATAGATACCATAGCAGCAACAAACATATAAAGAGCTAGTCCTACATTTAGTTTTGAAATATCTACTACGTGTGATTCTCCTGAAATTGGATTAAAATAAGTAATGAGTGCAACAATGGCAATTCCAATCAATGTAAAAATTAAATTGTGATATTTCCCCTTTAGTGATTCTTTTTCTTCTTTGACGATTAAAGGAATTGAAAATAAGATAAAACCAATAAAGACAGAACTAACTTGATAGATATGACTTTCAAACAAATTAGTCAGTACCAAAACAGCTAAAATCATACCAATCATCCATCCGATTCCTAATTTAATTAAGAAGAATAAAGCTTTTTTCTTTTTTTCAAAAGTTCCAAATGCTAAATCATCTAATGAATTGATAAATTTATCATAAAATCCTAAAATAAAAGCAATTGTTCCTCCTGATACTCCTGGAACACTATCCGCAAGTGCCATACAAAATCCCCTAATTCCATTAATTATATAACTCATAAATTACCTCCATATACTATTTTACCATTGATTGATTTGAATTCAAAATAAATTCTAATAATTTCTCACATCCGTATTTTATATCTTCATATGTCTTATCAAAATTACCATAATACCAAGGATCAATCACATCTCTCGGAGTTTCTGTAAAATCTAGTAAACGATATACTTTTTGTTCTGAATCAGTACCGATCATATCTAGAATATCTCTTATATTTTCTTCATCCATTCCAATCATATAATCATATTCATCATAATCCTCTATTCTCATATGCCTAGATATACGATCTGTAAATGGTATTTTGTTTTCTTTTAAAATTTCTTTTACTTCTGGATAAATATGACATTGATACTTTTCATTATAATCACTTGTGGCTGCAGAAGATATTAAAAAATAGTCCTCTAACCCTCTCTTTTTAACAATATCTTTCATAACAAATTCTGCCATAGGAGATCTACATATATTTCCCAAACAAATAAATAAAATTTTAATCATATATGCCTCATTTCTATCTATTTACATAAATTTATTATACTATAAAGAAAGAAAAAATCATATCACTTTTATGTCATATTACTACTCAAAAAAAGTTTATGCGTTCACATAAACTCTTTAAAATTGTACATACTTTTTTGTATTATATAATATTCCATTAATCACTATATAAATAGAATATTTACCTGATAATCCCTCTTGATTGATGTATTTTGTGACAGAAATACCATTTTTTGTTTCTTCTTCTGTAAAGACATCAACACAAAGAGCAGTATAAGGTTTCTTACTTACTGTAACGTGATAATACTTGGATTTCATATTTTGATATAAAACAATATTCACATCATCTGTTCTTTTAAACTGCCCTTTTACAACCAAACGATCTTGCTCATCGATGATAGATATATTATGTTTTTGATATCCATCATCTATCTTTTTAGTTGCCAAAAGAGGAGTCCATTTTTCTTTTGTTACTTCTGTTTTTCCTAAAGTTCCAATTCTCTTAGCTTCCCCTATCTCAAACTTTTCATTATCTGTATATAGACTCATTTTTTCTACACGATAATTATTGGTTGGCAACACGAGTTCAAAAACTACATCATCATTCATTAATTCCACTGTATCAGATTTCAATTCAGCATTTTTACTAAATCCAGCGGGCTGATTAGAGTTCTCTCCATCTACATAAACAATGCCACCAGAGTGAACAATATAATGATTTTCTTCTATATAATCAACATCAGAAATATATGGAGAATAAAAATCACTTCCTCTATCTTTTCCATATTCCCATACTTGCTCAATCGTCATATCTTCGGTATTAATTTTATACATAACACCTCTTGTATAACTATCAGAAGCATCTACATACTCATCTTTTATTTTTGATTTATTATTTCCATTATCTAGGATAAAGACATACCCTTCTGGAGTAATCATTGCAGCATGTTGACTCCATTGCCATTCAAAATCATCGCCAATCGGCTTAAAGAAATACTTTTGATATTCCTCACTCCAATTTGTAGAATCCCCAATAATCCAATTTAACTTACCACTATCGTAATCAATATTAATGACAGCATCTTGATGTCTACCGGATAAAGTAATAGAATTGGTCTTTTTATCATACCAAACTGAATTATTATGAAACCAATCATAACTAATCCAATTTTCACTTTTCCCATCTTCCATATTTAAAATTTGATTTAAATGATACTCTTTTACTATTTTTCCAGTATTTCTATCTAATTCAACGATATAATCTTCTACTGTTCCACTTTCAAAATCATCACTCGCGATCAGTAAGTTTCCATTTTCCATTTCATAATAATCATGATGATAACCTCCTGGAAGTGAAAATTCAGTATAAATTTTTCCTAATAAATCCATTTCATATAATCCTGTCATATAATATGGACTATTCACTAAACGCTCTGTACTAACTAGTAGATGCCCATTTTTTAAACGATCTATTTTCCACAATGCGTAATTCGTGAAATACCAACGAACATCCCCATTTACGTCATAAGCACAAGTATATCCAGATGATGATGGAGTATAAAAATATAGATCATTGGATAATTTTTCTTTATCTGCCGTTACTTCAGTTGGTAATATGAAATCATCTGGTAATGATTCTGTTTGAATATGAAATGTTTTTTCTTGTTGTATCCCATTTTCTTCAAATGAAATAATTACTTCATTTTCTGTATCAGGATAAAGTCCATAAATTGGTAAGTAATGCTTTGTAGTATCTTCAAAAGTATGCTCAAACGTCGATAATTCATCTTTTCCTACAATTTTTACTGTAGGACTCACTTTTTCTTTTGTTTCAAATAAAATAAGAGCAGTTAAAGGAGAATTTCCATAAGGATTTAATATAACATTTGCATCTTCTAATGTATGCCCTTCTGTTTGAAATTCTTTTTCTTTCTTAGCTTGTTCAAATACCATCAGTTCCTTTTCATCTACTGTTTTGGTACTTGTATTTTTATGATTGTAATACATAAGTACGATCAATAATAAAATCATGAATAATACCAAAACAGAAATAACAATTTTAATAATATTCTTTCTATTCTTTTTCACAAATATCACCTCATCCTCATTGTAAAAAATATTACTTGAAAATACAATCAAGACAAAGTTGAAAAAACACTCAACCTAAAGTTGAGTGCCTAATTACAATGATCAGATAGTGTTAATGGAATTTTATACGTTGTAATCTTCCCATCCAAATCCGTTGCTTCTATTTCTAAATGAAGACTATTTTCTTTTCCTATGTCACAAGTATTTTCATAGTGATCAACATGTAACTCAATCATACTTGCAAACTTTTCTATTGTAATTGGTTCTGATTCCTGATAGTGATACCGACTAATTTCTGTTTTAGATTTTCCATCTTCTTCATATAAAATGCATAATAAATCTTGATATTTCTGTTTATTTTCTTCCCCACAATAAGAGATATTCGTAATATAAATCGATGATTTACTCTCTGTATAAGCAATGCTCCCATAAAGAGTAAAATCATCACAAGAAGCTGTTAATTTCTTAAATTCGAAGCCATCTTGTCTTGTAAATAGAAAAATCAATAATATCAAAAAAAGACCAAGAATTATAATACTACTTCCTATCATCCATTTTTTATTATGTCTTTTCCTAGTTTGTTTCGCATCTAATAAGTCGTTTAAATCTATGTGATAGTCTTCACAAATCTGTTTTAAAATGGCAATATCTGGTATATTTTTCCCATTCTCCCATTTACTAACAGCTTGATATGTGACACCATATTTTTTGGCAAACTGTTGTTGACTCATTTTATTTTTTTTCCGAATATCGCGTATCAATTTTCCTATTTTCTCTTGATCCATAATATCACCATATTTATTATATCAAAAACAAAAAGACCATAAAAGGTCTTATACAGCAGTATATCCACCATCAATGGGAAGAATTACACCAGTAACATAACTTGCTTCATCACTTGCCAAAAAGATCGCACCAGCATTTAATTCTCCTTCATGTCCATATCTTCCAACTGGAACTGTCGCTTTCATATAATTCGTAAATGACTCTGTAATTAATGTCTCATGAGTTAATTCTGTATCAAAATACCCTGGACAAATAGCATTACATGTAATGTTATATTTCGCAAGTTCTGCAGCTACTGCTCTTGTAAAATTAATGACTCCACCCTTAGATGAATGGTATGCAACGGTATCCATTGCCATATTACCAACCATTCCATACATAGAAGCAATATTGATAATTCTTCCATAATTGTTCTTTTTCATAATATTCGCAAACTCACGTGTTACATAGAATACACTATTTAAATCTGTATCGATTGTAAATTTCCATTCTTCATCTGTCATATTTAACACACCATTATTTTTTGCAGATCCTGCACAATTCACTAAAATATCTACTTTTCCAAAAACTCTCTCTGCTTCTAATGCTGCATTTTTAATATCACTAGGATTTGTTACATCACACTTAACTGGTAAACAACGAACGCCTAGTTGTTCTAATTCACTCTTTAATTCTTCTAATCTTTCTAAACGTCTTGCCATAATTACTAAATCAGCACCTTGACTTGCAAATCCTTTTGCCATTTGTTTTCCAAGTCCACTAGATGCCCCTGTAATAACAGCTACTCTACCTTTTAATTGAAACATTCATCATTCCTTCTTTCTTATTTTGTATTTACATATTCAGTATATCATGTTTTTTTAATAGGATACAAGATATCACAAAAAAAACTGTAAAATGGTTTTACAGTTTTGAAAATGTTTTTGTAACCACAAATTTAAATGCCATTGCTCCATATTTTTTTTCTTCTTTTTCTGTATACCAGTGATGAAATGTTTCTTTTAAGATATCATTCACAGATCGATAACGATATTTAAAATCAACATCAAAAAAATCAATATACATATCATAGAATGTTTTATAACGAGCTACGCCTACTATCTCTACTAATACACATTCTTTTAATTCTGGTTCTAAACGAATTAAAATTTCATCTCCGATTTTTAAATGTCTACCAACGCGATCATATAAACGGTAACCATGCGTTTTTACACCGCGTTTGATTTTGTCAAAACCAGAGCTATTCATATTCATGATATATCTCATAGCTCAACACCTTCCTATTCTTAGTATGCTCCTATATATCTATTATATCAAATTATGTAAACAATAAACATTTTTTTTAATTTAAGATTGTTTACTTGACATTTTTATCTTTTCTATTTATAAACTATGTTTGCTGCAGGTTTTCCAAAAGAGTTTTGGATTCCAAGCAGACTACGTGAGGGAAAGATACAAAAAAAAGAGATAACTCATATCTCTTGTTATAACCTATGGAGCGGATGATGAGAATCGAACTCACGTAGTCAGCTTGGAAGGCTGAAGTTCTACCATTAAACTACATCCGCATTTCAGTAGGCACTTTTAATTATACGTGATTTTAAAAAAATGTCAAGCCTTTCTTTAAAAAAAATGGTAGAACTTTAGCAAAACCTTCCAAACTCCTAGCAAAAGAATTAAATCCTCTTATTTTGTTCGTACTTACTTTGCTCTTTCTTCCGCCTATAATCGACAATATCTTCATAAATATCATACCATTTAATCTGCACACAAAAACGTTTTTTCTCATAAAGAGGATTATAATTTAAATTTCGTGTCATAGGTTGACAACACAATGGTCCAAAATGTACGCCTGTCATCGAAATATCTTTTTTTGATTCTATGACTCGAATAATATCTTGAGCAGATATAAATATAAAATCATTGACGACTCCATAAATAATACCATCAATTTTTTCTTCAGAATTTCTTCCCATTAATACAAAGCGATTAATTGCCTGTCTTAATACAAATGGATGATTTAAACAAGTATTTAACTGATTAATTTCTTCTTGATGTAATAATTTGTATTCTTGTACGGATATACGATATTCACCTTTGCCATTTGTTGTTCCATCTGCATAATGATATTTCAAATAAGTCATTACATGCTCTCTCCCGATTTTCATTTCAATTAAAAAATGAATAAAAGTAGAAATTCCTTCCACGTGCATAGAATTGTTAATTCCTTTTTTTATACTAATCTTTTTCTCTACTTTTCCTATTTTAATAATCATATCATATTTCTTTTTTCTATCATCCACCCAAGCATGTACTTTCTTTAAACCACACACTTTTCCATATAACTGTACAATCATTTGATAATACAATGGTTTTAACTGTCTAACACGTTTACCATCTAATTCTTGTGTGAAATTTCTTTCATTTTGAAATCCATCGACTTTATAATCGATTATATTGACCACCTCCTCTATTTATATCTTTATAGATTCTTACCATAAATTCCTGCATGCCAGATAAAAAAAAATAAATTTTTTTACAAGTTTTCTATTTTATAATTCATCAACCGTATTTATTTTTTAGAACTCATTATATATTTCAACAAAATACAATGTTATTATTATCGCATTATTTGATTTCAAATTCTTATAATGATAGCTTAAAAAAAACGCATATTTGTATACCACTCACATCCGATTTTCAATAAAAAATCATGGTAAATATCATTGTGTTTTCTAAATCGTTATGTTATTCTACTATTATTGAGGTGATAAAAGTGAAAAAGAAGGCGAATAAAAAAGAACTAGTAAAGAAAGGAAACTCAACTTTAAAAGAATTTAAACAATTCATCTCTAAAGGAAACGTAATAGACCTTGCAGTTGGTGTCATTATTGGATCTGCTTTTGGAAAAATTGTTACATCTATGGTCAACGACATTTTAACACCAATCATCGGTATTTTAATTGGAGGGTTAAATTTTTCTTCACTTCATATTAAAATTGGAGATGCAACCATTCAATATGGTATGTTTTTACAAAATGTCATTGACTTTCTAATTGTAGCTTCTTGTATCTTTATTTTTATTAAAATCATATCTAGAATCACACACAAACAAGAAAAAGAAGAAAAGAAAAAGAAAGATGAGCAAATTTTATTACTAGAAGAAATACGTGATTTATTAAAAGAAAAAAATCTTTAGCAACTAAAGATTTTTTATTTGGTTGAAAAATAATTATTTGGTAATGTTTCTAAAAATTCCTGTGCAACATCTTCTGGGTTTTTACCAAGTTCATCTACTTGATAATTTAATTCACTCATAATATCATTACTTAACTGTGTTCCAAGTTTATTTAATATTTCTTCAATTTCTGGGTATTTTTCTAATGTATCCTCTCTTACCATTGGAATCGCATAGTATGGTGGAAAGAAATGTTTGTCATCTTCTAATACAGTTAATTGGAACTTCTTTAATAATCCATCTGTTGAGAAAGCGTCAATCACATCACTTTCATGATTCGCAAGTGCTGTATAACGAGGACTACCATCTATTCCAATCGTATCTTTAAACTGAAAGTGATATACATTTGTTGCTCCTACTAAACCATCTTGACGATTAATAAATTCCAAACTTGGGGAAATAATTAACTGATTAGAAATACGAGCTAAATCACTCATAGTACGTAGTTGATATTGATTGGCTGTTTCACTACGAACTGCTAGAGCATAAGTATTATTAAATCCCATTTGATCTAATACAGCAATCTGATATTTATTTTTCATATCTTTCTTTACAGTCTTGTATACTTTATCAATATCGCTAATTGGAGTATATTTCAACGTATCTCCATAAACGGTACCAGTATAATCGATATATAAATCAATATTTCCTTTTTGTAATGCTCCAAAACAAATTTGAGTTCCACCTAAATTACAACTGCGATTTACATCAATATCTGTATTATCTTCAATTACATCAGATACCATATGACACAAAATATTTTGTTCAGTAAAATCTTTACTTCCTACCGTGATAGATTCACTACTCTTTTGGTTCATCATGTTTGTAACAATAAAAATAAATATTAATAAAATGGCCGTAATCATTAAAATCACTTTTTGATGGAATCTTTTCTTTTTCAGTACTTTCTTAGAATATCCTTGTTCTTTTTGTAAACTAATTGGTGTTACTAATTTTTCAATAATACCAAAAATATAATCGACAAAAAGTGCTAGTAAACAAGCAGGGATTGCTCCTGCTAATATTTGTGCATTATTCACCGTACGAATACCTGAGAATACTAAAAATCCAAGTCCTCCTCCTCCAATAAATGCTGCCATTGTCATAAGTCCAACTGCTGTCACTGCAGAAATACGAATACCTGCCATAATAACAGGAAGAGCTAGCGGAATTTGTACTTTATAAAGTATTTGCCACTTCGTAAGACCAATTCCCTCTGCAGCTTCAATCATGTTTTTATCAATACTATTTACACCTGTATAAGTATTTTTAATAATTGGTAATAATGAATATAAAACAACCATTACAATTGCTGGTAATGTACCTATTCCTAAAAATGGAATTGCAAATCCAAGTAAAGCCATACTAGGAATTGCTTGAATGACACTAGCAACTCCTAAAATTGGTTTATTTAACTTTTTAACATAACTAATTAAAATCCCAATTGGTATACCAATTAATATAGCAAGTCCTACAGCAATTACAGTTAATTCAATATGTTCAATTAAAAGAGAAATAATTTGATCATAGTTATTTATCATATATGAAACAAAATCCATTATTTCTCACCTCCTGTTAAAAATTGCTGACTAAGAGAAGTAATTAAACTACTACGAGTCACAAAACCAGTTAATTTTCCCTTATCATTTACAACCGGAAGTGTTGACAATCCCTGTTTATCTACAATCTTTAATACATCAACAATGGAGTCTTCTTCATTCGCACGAATATTATCTCGATCCATGTATTCCTCTACTTTCGCATGGACATCACTATTTTCATTTAACTTAGAAGCATGTAAACTACCTAAATAAGTACCATCTTTTTCTGTAACCATTAAAGTATCTACTTTCATCATTTTCATTCTATTAATACATTGGAAGATAGATAAATTTTTAGAACAAGTAACTGGACGTGTTACCATAATATCTCTTACTTTAATGAATTCTGGGTTAGTCCAAATACGTTTTGGACCTACAAAGTTCTTTACAAAATCATTTTTAGGATGTTTTAAAATTTGTTCTGGAGTATCGTATTGAACAATACGCCCACCATCCATAATACATATTTTATCAGCTATTTTAATTGCTTCATCCATATCATGCGTGACAAAGACAATGGTTTTATGAAACTGTTCCTGTAGTTTCATTAATTCATCTTGTAAAGAAGTTCTAGTCATTGGATCTAAAGCACTAAATGGTTCATCCATTAAAATAATATTCGGATCGGTTGCAAACGCACGAGCTACTCCAATTCTCTGTTGTTGTCCACCTGATAATTCTGTAGGATATCGATCTAAATACTTTTCGGCTTCTAGCCCTACCATATTCATCATTTCTAATGTTTTTTTATGTATTTTTTCAATGGGCTCTTTTTTTAATTTAGAAATCAATTCAATATTTTCTCGAACTGTCATATGAGGAAATAAACCAGTTTGTTGAATTACATAACCAATACTTCGTCTTAACTTAATAATGTCTTTTTTAGAGATATCCTCTCCATCAAATAATATTTGTCCTGTAGTTGGAGTAATTAGGCGATTAATCATTTTCAAAGTTGTCGTCTTTCCGCAACCACTCTCACCAATCAAACAAACTAAATTACCATCTTCTATTTTTAAATTAATGTTAGAAAGTACTGTTGTTTTCTTATATGTTTTTGAAACATTTTGAAATTCTATCATCTTACACCTCTTCTACTTTATAACATTATAGCACAAAGAAAAAAAACGAGACAATATATCTTGTTAATCGATAGAAATTAATTCATATGCTCTCGTTCCAAAGCCAAGTTCATTTGCTGCTTCAACTGTATGAACTCCATGTAATGATTCAATTCTTTGAATTAATTGTTCTTTTCCTGGATCATTAGATCCATATACAAGATCTAAACATGCCTGATCAATTGCAATTGGATCTAAACTTGCTAAAATACCAATATCTTGCATACAAGGTGCTTTTGCATTACCATCACAATCACAATCAACAGAAATATTCTTCATCACATTGATATAGACAATATTTCCTTTAAAGTAATCTACAACACTAGATGCTGCATCTGCCATTGCTTCTAAGAAACGATCCTGTTCTGGTAGATTTTGAAATAATTCTGTTTGATCATCAGTAACTCCTGCAGTATGAATTAAGGTTTTTCCTTTAGAAGATGCACAACCAATCGATAATTGTTTTAATGCACCTCCATATCCACCCATTGCATGGCCTTTGAAATGAGATAATACTAGCATAGAATCATAATTTTTTAAATCTTTTCCAACATAATTCTTTTTTAATACTTTCCCATTT
This sequence comes from uncultured Mycoplasmatota bacterium, assembly GCA_949288035.1. Taxonomy (GTDB): domain Bacteria; phylum Bacillota_I; class Bacilli_A; order RF39; family UBA660; genus UMGS2016. The sequence goes on along the minus strand of CASEIJ010000022.1, from coordinate 37,035 downwards.
GGAATCTCTAATTCCATATCTGGTCCTTCAGCATCCAATAGATCAAATGGAAAATATTTTTCCCATTCGTGTTCTTTAATTAATTCTCTATGTTTTTCAGTGGAATTTCTAGCCCCTTCATAAGCAGTATTACATTCTACCACTGTCCCATTTACATACTTAACTATATCCTTGACAAATTCTGGTCTTAGATAATTTTGATTTCCCTTTTCACCAGAATGCATTTTAACTGCAACATTTCCCTCTAATTTTTTTCCTAACGTTTCATACATCTTAATTAAACTTTCTGGTGTAATTTCTTTTGTAAAATATACTTTTGCTTTTTCCATTTAACATTCCTCCTTATTTTTTAGTAATTTCTCATAATTTTCAATCTTATAATTTAAACGTTCTAAACTGTCTTCTAACTGTTTCATCTTTTCTTTAATCTCACTACGTTGCTCTTCTAAAATTTCTTTTCTTTCACGTTCTGTATTTTGTCCAATTGTAAGCATAATATACTTTTTTAATCTTTCAATACTCATGCCGGAATTACGCATGCACTGTACAAATTCAATATTACGTAAATTTTCTTCTGTATAGCAGCGAATACCATTTTTTCTTTTAACAGGAAGTAATATCCCTTCTTTTTCATAATAACGTAATGTTGCTTCAGAGATGTCATATTTCTCACTTACTTCCTTGATTGTCATTTCATCACCACCTTTATCCACTAAACGGATTTATCAATGTAAAAACACATTTTTGACTTTTTTTATAATTAGTAGTTATTTGCTCACGAACATTTTTCTTCCCATCATATGATATCGTGAAAGGAGGAAGAAAATGAACGAATCAATAGAAAACATTACAAATGGGACAAACAAATCAAACGATGAATGCTTATGCAAAGTCATTGACTGCATCTGTAAAAAAGGTGCGACTGGTCCTACTGGACCAACCGGGCCAACTGGTCCTAGAGGATATACTGGTGCTACCGGAGCAACTGGGGCAACTGGAGCAACTGGTCCTCAAGGTATTCAAGGACCTACAGGTGCAACTGGGGCTACCGGGGCCACTGGAGCAACGGGTGTAACAGGTCCAACCGGTCCTCAAGGTATTCAAGGACCTACAGGTACGACTGGCGCTACTGGTGCCACTGGAGCTACCGGAGCAACTGGTGCGACTGGTCCTGCAGGTCCAGGAACACTATTAGATAGCTATGCTATGGTTCATGATGAAACCAATTCTACTGTCGGTGTACAACAACCTGTTTTATTCCAAACAACAAACATCTCTAATAAAATTACATATAATCCAAACACTGGTGACTTCTCAATTCCAGAAGCCGGTATTTATATCATTCATTGGTGGATTAATGTAAGACATAGTGATAAGAATGATGAAAGTTGTGAACCAAAAACTTTAGGTATTGAATTCCACCAATTCTGGCCAGAAGATATCTTAATTGCACACTCTTCTACGCACAATAAATTAACTTGTTGTGATACTGGTACGATTAGTGGAAATGCAATCTTTGAAGCTCTTCCAGGAGCAAGTTATCGACTAATTAATACTTCTGATGTCGATTTAAGATTAGTACCAAACGATCTATACTCAGGCTGTGTATCTATTACTAGAATTTTTTAAATTGTAATCTTTCTTTAAGCTACTAACGATGGTTAGTAGCTTTTTTTTATAATTTAGAAATCCAATCAGCAATCAACTCTTGCTTTGTATCTAAATCATGTCCTTGAAATACAATATTCATACTACTTTTTAGTGGAGTATACTTTTTAATTTCTTCTAATGCATGTCCTAAAAAACCACCATTGGTAATAATCGCTGATACTTCTTTTCCTATTAAATCTGTTTGTTTCAAGAAGCTTCTCATAACAGGAGACATGGTATACCACCATACTGGAGTTCCTAATACAATTTTAGAATACTTCGATATATCTATATCATATGGTTTTAATTCTACCATTTCTTCTTGTTCCATTTTACTTTCCTCTTCATCTACCAATGCTTGATAATCATTTGTATATGGAACAAGTGATTCTAATTTCAAAACATCACAATCTTTTTGTTTTTGAATCATGTTTACAATTTGTTCCGTATTTCCTCCATAGGAATAGTAAACTACTAGCAATTTATCTGGATTCATATTGTCATTCCTCCTTTTTATTTTTCTAATTTCTCATATTCTTCATCAGTAACTGCTTCACACCATTCATTTTGTGTTTCTTCACCAGGTACTTCTACAGCAATATGGCTAAACCAAGTATCTTTTTTGGCTCCATGCCAATGTTTTACATTTGCAGGAATTGTAATGACCATACCAGGTTCTAATGATACAGCCTCTTTTCCTTCTTCTTGATACCAACCAGATCCAGCGGTACAAATTAAAAGTTGTCCCCCACCACTTTTCGCATGGTGAATATGCCAGTTATTTCTACAACCAGGTTCGAATGTTACATTTGCTAGAAAAACATTCGTCTTATTTGGATCTGTAAGTGGATTTAAATAACTCTGTCCAATAAAATACTGTGCGTAAGCATTGTTCGGTTCTCCAAGTCCAAATACATTCACTTTATCAAATTCTTTTTTATCCATTATGCTTCCTCCTCGTATACTTCTTTGGCCATTCTAAATACTGCCCAGGCATTTGGCCATCCGGCATAAAATGCAGCATGGGTAATCATCTCTGCCATTTCTTCTTTTGTAATCCCATTCTTTTTAGCATTAATCAAATGACTCTCTAAGCTGGAATCTAAAATTCCTTTACTTATTAATGCGATCACTGTAATCATAGAGCGATCCCTTAAAGATAGTTTATCTTCTCTAGACCACACTTCTCCAAATAATACGTCATCATTTAACTGAGCGAATTTAGGAGCAAAATCACCTAATTGTTCTCTTCCGGCAGTTTGTTTTACCATGTTATTATCACCTTCCATTGTTAGTATAACACTTAGAGTTGACTTTAAGTCAAGAGAAAGAAAAAGTAACTTTATTTTTTTCTTAAAGTTACTAGTAAAAAAATGTGATAAATAAAGAATCCGATGAGTACTAAATAGCCAAACATAATACCAATGGCAGAGATAGATCCATCAACAGCAAGTTCAAACATATGCATAAATTCATTTGTTCCACTTCCTACCCAGTTCGTAGCGACTGTCAAATATAACGCCCAGATAGGAATCACAATCGTTAGTAATAATTGAATCATTCCTGTCTTACGATGATACTTCCATGTAATAAAGATACTGAATATAAAGCTCAATAATAAAAACAACCAATAAATAATCCATATAAATTCCATATAATCTCTCCTACTCTTTTATAATATCAGCTAACTTTGCTTGTCTAAAATCTAATAATTGTGATAAAGACATTTCTACTTGATAACCTACTTTCCCAGCACTAAAAATAATATGATCGAATTTTTCTACTTGTTTTGCAAGCACAACTGGAAATTCTTTTTTCATCCCAATTGGAGAACAACCACCATGAACATATCCAGTTGTAGGAAGTAAATCTTTTTGTTTTAACATTTCTAAAGATTTTTCAGAAACTACTTTGGCAGCTTTTTTTAAATCTAACTCTTTGGAAACTGGTACCATAAACACATAGATATGTTTTTCTTTGGAAATAGTCACCAATGTTTTTAATACTTGATCTGGATTTTCATGTAAAACTTCCGCTACTTCGATACCACTGATTGCATTGGTATCTTTATAACAATAACTTTTATAGGAAATGTGATTTCTATCTAAAATACGCATGACATTTGTTTTTTCAATCATGAGATGGTTCCTCGATATCAGTTACTTGAAAATCCAACGCTTCTATCCTCTTTTTTATTTCTTCTATATCAATTTTATCATCCAACCATAAAATTGCTTTCTTTTCTTCTAGAGAAATATCACATTTTTTAATATGGAAGTTACTTTTTAATACATTCATAATTCTTTTTTTACAGGCATCACAGTGCATTCCTTCAATCTTTAAAATGATTGGTCTCTTTTTTGAAAATAACATATAATCACCTATTTCTATTTTATCAAACATTTGTCTTTTTGTAACATTTATTCTATACTAAGTATGGTGATTTTATGAAAGTATATCATACCTTAGAACCTATTTATGATAAGCACTCAAAAGTTTTAATTTTAGGTAGTATGCCCTCTATTAAATCAAAGGAAATCGGTTTTTATTATGGGCATCCTAAAAATCGTTTTTGGTCTACCCTATCAGCGATATACGAAGAAACAATCGATGACAGTATAACAAGTAAAATTCAATTTCTAAAAAAGCATCATATTGCTCTTTTTGATGTAATAAAAAGTTGTGATATAGATGGTTCCAGTGATAGTTCTATTAAAAATGTAGTTCCCAATGATTTAACCGAAATTTTAAAGCAAAGTCAAATTCAGACTATTTTTACAACTGGTAAAAAAGCATACCAACTCTATCAAAAATATATCTATCCCAAAACAAAAATAAAGGCGATTTCACTTCCTTCTACTTCTCCCGCTTATTGTAAAAAAGGAATAGAACAAATCCTGATAAAAGAATACCAAAAGATGAAAGTATATACGAATGAATTAAAAAAATAATACCATATTAAAAATGGTGAAATATATGAAAGAACTTTACTTAGCAGGTGGTTGTTTTTGGACAGTTCAAGAATATTTTCGTAGAATTGATGGGGTTATAGAAACTGAAGTCGGATATGCCAATGGCAAGACAGAACATCCGACATATGAAGAAGTATGTAAAGGAAGTGGGCATGTAGAAGTTGTAAAAGTAGCATATCATCCCTACCAGATTTCTTTAACAAGACTTCTCGATTTCTTTTATGAACTAATTCCACCAACAAAATTAAAAAGAGGTCAATATCGAACAGGAATTTATTATACCAATCCTGACGACTATAAAATTATTTCCTATTCCTTAAAAAAACTACAGACGCATTATCATCGTAAAATAAAAATTGAATGTCTTCCTTTAAAAAATTATGTGAAAGCAGAAGATTACCACCAAGATTATTTACGAAAACATCCTCAAAGTCCTTGTCAGGTATCATATAACAAATTACAAATGATTGATGCGGAAAACAATATGAAAAGAAAACCAATTTCTTTTTATGTAACAAAAGAAAAGAAAACAGAGCCACCTTTTGAAAATGCCTATTGGAATCATAAAGAAAAAGGAATTTATGTGGATATCGATACTAATATGCCGCTTTTTTCTTCGAAAGATAAATTTCCATCTGACTGTGGTTGGCCATGTTTTACGAAGCCAATTGATGAGCATTGTATTCAAAAAAAATTAGATTTATCTCATTTTATGATTCGTACAGAAGTCATTTCTAAAAGCAGTCATAACCATTTAGGACATGTCTTTCAAGATGGTCCTGAAGAATTAGGTGGGAAACGTTATTGTATCAATAGTGCCGCTTTAAAATTTATTTCGAAAGAAAAAATGAAAGAAGCAGGTTTCACATCTTATTTAGATAAACTATAAACAGCAATCAGTTACGATTGCTGTTTTCATAGTACCATATACCCAATTTCCCTTTAGCAGAAATGGGATTTTCTAATAATTCGACATCTTCCAATATCCATGCATAGCGACCATATTCATAGTGTCCACATTCATACTCGACAGGATTTTCTTTAATTTGTTTTAAAAAAGCATCACCCATAAAGACACAATCAACTAGATTGGCTTTGGCGATAATTTCACCGTACTTTGGTGTAGGATTTGGAAGATAGGAAAGCAAATGCGCAATACGCTTATCTTTGACATTTACTTTGGCAAGACCAGCATGGATATAAATTTCTCCACGGTATTTTGTTTTCCAACTTCTCGTTTCTATTCTCTTAATCCGATAAGCAACGAGAGAGGCAAATGGTTCTTTAATCGTTAGTACTCTCATGTTCGACTGATAAAATAGCCTCTCGAATGACTTTCATAGAATGATCTAAACGCACTTGCTCTTCTTCTGTTAATGGAAATAAAACTTGTTTTTTAACACCTTCATGATTCATAATACTTGGTGTACTAATAAATACTTTCTCTTTTTCATGATAAGTAGAAACAGATAAAATTGTATTTTCATCCCCTAATATCGCATTGGTAATACGTACCAGACACATTCCAATCCCATAATTGGTAACCCCTTTTCGTTGAATCACTTCATAAGCTGCATTCTTTACTTCATCACAAAGTTTGTTTCTTTCTGCTTCACTCAAATAAGAAGTAATCAAATCAAGTCCCACACTAGCATGACTCCATGGAACAAACTCACTATCACCATGTTCCCCTAAAACATATGCATGAATATTCTTCGCATTAATCCCTAATTTCTCACTAATCAAAAAACGTAAACGAGAAGTATCAAGTGTCGTTCCTGATCCAATCACATGACTAGCTGGTAGTCCTGATAAACGATACGTAAAATAACTCATCGCATCAACAGGATTAGTAGCCACCAAAAAGATACCTTGAAAACCACTATTCATAACCTGTGGTATTAAACTTTTAAAAATTTGATAATTCTTTTTAATTAAATCAAGTCTTGTCTCTCCTGGTTTTTGATTTGCACCCGCACAAATACATACAATTTTCGCATCTTTACAATCTTCATAAGTACCTGCCTTCACATTAACCTTACTAGGAGCAAAAGGAATTCCATGACTTAAATCCATAGCTTCTCCCTCAACACGCTTGGAATCAATATCAATTAATACCAAATCCGTAACAAATGTCTTTTGATTGATTAATGCATAAGCATAACTCATACCAACATTGCCACATCCAATAATCACTACTTTATTTCTCATATCATCACTCTTTTCCATATCTATATTATCATACCCAATCTATAAAGTTCAATTCATCCCTACTTATCTTTCCGTACTTTTATTACATCATCATCTTGTAATGTTCCAATCAGTAAAGTTGAAGTTGGATCATGATATGTTCTATTTATCTCTACCTTTTTTTCATCATAATTCGCATAACAATACTTACAAAAATGAGAACAAGTATTATAAGCTCCAATATCTACCATCTCCACACATTGACACAACTTACCTTTTCTCGCTTTCCATTTTGGAAATATCTTCCCTGTCATTTGAAAAGCCAATAAGGACGAAAAACAATCCTCCTTGATAAAACCATATTCTACTAAATTCTTTTCTTCAAAACACGTCTGAACTGTCATCCCATATTCTTTCGCACTCTTACTAAAAGAAACTCCAATCTCTCTGTAATCTGCTTCTGTAATCGTTCTCGCTCCAAGAACTGACCTATTCTTCCGTACATTTTTATAATCATCTAAAAATGAAACAATGATTTTAGAAACAGATCCATTTAATAAAGCACACAAATGTTGAAATGCTTTCTTATGATAAGCAATAGAATATTTCTCACTCACCAAAATCGGATCATAACGAACCACCACATAATCTTTACCAAGTACTTGTGATAACTGTTTAATTGCTTCAATCACCTTCCCTTTTTCCGGAACATGTGGTTCTATCTCTTTTTTATATGGAGTTAGTGTCACATGAAATAAAATAGGCTTTTTAATTTCTTTTATATACTTTATAATTGGAAGTGGATTTTTTGTACAAAACAAAATCGCATCAACATCTTCAAAATAAATACGACTCACCATTTTAGGATAGACCGGATTTCTAACATCGACAAATCCCTCTCGATAGCGATTCATAAACCACTCCGTATAAAAGGCTACAATATCGGTTCTTCCGCTAACATTTAAAATCATTAATCCACCAATTCAGAATCTTGATACAACAAAATATCCGATAAAACATGATGAATATATTTTAATACCGCATTATCATCATCGATTAGTACAATCTTATGATCTCTAGGAATCTGTTGCAAATAATTTGCTTTTATCTCCTTAGAACTAAGTCCTGGATATTTCGTTTTATCTAAAATAATTCGATTTTCTTCTTTAAAAAATGAAGCATATTGATCTAACCAGTATTGTTTTTCCTTTATATGTTCCTCTTTTGGACTAATCGATAATATATACAACTCTACATGTTCTAAATGACTTATTTTTTCTAATACTTCAATATGATGAAATAATGGTCTTTTCTTATCAAAATCATATTTCTTACCAAAATCATAAGAAGCAATGACTCCATCCATATCTACAAATAATGTAATAGATTGTGTCTTTGATAAATCTTCTATGATATTGTAAAAATGCATAACATCACCTACATTCTATCTTTATTATAACAGAAAAATAGACAGATTTCTGCCTATCTCTTACTAACTTCATGAATTCCATCTTGCTTTAATAAGTACACGGTATCCGCAACTTCTTCAATATATTTTCGATCATGAGAAATACTAATAATACAACCATGATATTGTTTCAATGCTTTTCGAATAACAGGATTCGATAGAGGACTGACATTTCTAGTTGGTTCATCTAACAATAATACATCACAACCATCTATCATGAATTTTAATAAACATAATTTTGCTTTACTACCACCACTTAATTTTGATATATCACCAATCATTTCTTCTTTGGTGAACTTCATATTTCCCATCCACTGTCTTATTTTATAAACAGGAATTTGCGATTGATGTTCTAATAGAAAAGAAATCGGTGTATCAAAAGAAGACAATATCTCATCATAATGCTGAGGCATATACCCTACTTTCATATCCATTCTATCTTTTAATATATGAAACATATATTTTAATAACGTTGTCTTACCAACACCATTCTTACCAGTAATGACAATATGTTTCGGACCTCTTATTTCCAGTTCAAGCGAATGAGATAAAACATGATCTTCTACTTTTAATTCTTCTAACGATAATTTTAAAATTACTTTCTCTTTCGGTATATGCACTTCCGGAAAAGAAAATAAAATTGCTTCTTCTACATCTGGAACTTCTGTTATATTCCGATTTTCTAATTTCTTTTCTTGAGCTTTTAAATTTCTCATCTTCTTTTTTAACAATCTTCCCCCATGAGGATTACTTCTACTAATGGTCTCTTGTTGATATTCTACTTTATTCATAATCTGTTGTAACTTTTCTTCCTGCTTTTTTTGTTTTCTTCGTTCTGCATGTGCTACTTGGGTTGTTTTTTCCAACCTATTAATACGTGATGTGATATAAGTGTGATAATCACATCTTATCCAAGTCGCTTTTGGAATTTCCTTTTTATGAGTTCTCTCTAAGTGTAGAATACAATTCGCAGTATGTTCTAAAAAAAGTTCATCATGAGACACAAATAAAATAGGACGAGAATCACGGTTGATAAATTGCTCTAACCAAGAAAGTGTCTCAATATCTAAATCATTGGTTGGTTCATCTAATAATAATATATCCGGCTCTGTTAATAAAATTCGACATAACTGTAATTTTACTTTCTCACCACCTGATAAATTTTTTACTTGTAATGATGAGAAAATATCTAAATTCCAGTCTAATTGCTGACAAATACGATAAAATAAATTCATTTTTTGGTAGTAATCATCCATGTCACAAAATAAATAGTGAAAAATTGACTGCTCAAAATCATGTTCCGACATCGTTTGTTTTAAATATCCAAATCTTTTTCCATTGGTATTGATTGTTCCTGTTACCGTTGCATAATTACAAACTCCCATAATCGCTTTTAATAAAGTGGACTTACCATCCCCCTCTTCACCAATGATAGCTAACTTATCACGATTGTGTACGATAAAACTCACTTGTTCTAAGATGGTCTGTTCATGATTTTCAATCTTTAAATTTTTTATCTCTAACATTTATACACTCCTTCTAGGCATAAATGTTGTTTTATTTATGCCAATTTTTAACCATTTACTCTGCGCATGTTCTCACCTCTTTCTTATCTAGTATAACATATTTATAAAAAAAGCACAGCTTGTTCACTATGCTTATTTTTGAACATGATTTCACGCTCTTTATTTTATATCTAATACTTCCATATGGGAATCGACAAAATTTGTATATTGCTCTCTAAGAACACCTATCTGTAACATCATATCCTCTATTTCAGGATAACATTGTTTATGTGCCATTTGAAAATCATCTAGATCTAGAAAAATATCTTCAGCTTCAATCAACAACTGTAATAATTTTGCGGCTTTCACATCGTCTAATTTACCCCACTCACGTTCTCTAATATCAGGAAAATTGAATTCACTATTTTGAATATTCTTTACCAATTATATCTCTTTCTCCTTTTCTTTCTTGTTTACTCATCTTGTATATTCTCATCTTCTGCCAATGGTGTTTCCGTTGGTGTCTCTATTGGTTCTTCTGTTTCTTTTTCCACTTCTTTTTCTTTAGAAACAGTTAATACTAACACTTCTGTATTTTCTATTTTCTTTCCACTACGAATACTCTGTTTTAATACTGTATTCGCTTTCTCATCTGATTCTTCATAAACAATTTGGTATGTAACACCATATTCTCTACAAAGTTCTAAAGCTTCTTCTAATGTTTTTCCCTCTATATCTGGTACTTCTACCGTGGTATCCAATACACCAACAGATAGTTCTATAATCGCATTTTCACTTGCCTTCGCACCACCACGTTTTTTCTGTTTTAAAACAATTCCTACTTCTTCTTCCTCATCCGTAATGACTTCTTTTCTAGAGGCATTTAAACCAACATCACGTAAACGTATTTCTGCTTCTTCATAAGTAAGTCCTGTTACATCTGGAACGGTAATATTTTCTGTTTGATAAATATGATATCCTAAGATTCCAACTGCTCCAATACTAATGACACAAAGTAAAAATAAGAAAAACATCATAAACTTTTGAAAGAAACTCATTTTACCTTTCTCTCTTTGATCAATTACCTTGGTCTTATTCTTATGTTTTGTTTTCGTTTTATGTTTCGTTTTTTTACTTTTTTTATTTTTGTTTTTGACCTTTTCTTCTCTTTCTTCTATCTCTTCATAAAGTGGACGTCCACATTTTTTACAATACATAGAATCTTCTGAATTTGCTTCATTACAATAATCACAATATTTCATAACATCCCTCCTTATCCCATGATTATACTATTTCTTTATGATTTCATCAAATTAGAAAAAGATGAAACTCAACGACGATATACTTTCGCTTGAATCTCATCTTTTAATGTTTCTAATACTTGCTTTTGTTGTTCTAAATAATTATGGTACATAGAAAAGAAAGCATCTCTTTTTCTCTTACAAGCATAGGGTAAGAAAATATGCGCTTGTATTTCTTTTAAATCATGAGAAAAACGATCCGTAAACTTTTCAATCCCCTGTAGACGATTTTGAACATTATGATGATAAGTATCTTGTTTTTCTAACGTAAATTGAAATACTCCACCATAAGTATATTCTTTCTCAAACGAACTATCATAAACAATCTCATCTAATACTGGATCATATTCTGTAATACGTTCTAATTCTTTACAATAATTCCATTCTCCATCCATCATAAGATTTGAACAGGTAGGATCCATGACCATTCCTAAAAAATAGGTAGTTCTCATTGGTCCATAGGGCGCTAATTTGGTAAGGGTAATTCCTTTTTCGTCATATATTTCTCCTGCTACATAACATTTTCTAGTAAGAGAGGATGAGAATTTCTCTTCGACAATTCCTTCAAAGAAGCCATCTAATGACATGATTAAATCACCTTCAAATGTAATGACATGTTCTTTTTCTAATTGACGACATAAAGCTTTTAAGTGATAAATCTGATGTGTATAACTTTTATGATCCATAATATCCTCTTTTCTAATCTACTGACTTTAATGCTTCAATCATATCTACTTTTCTTAATTTAAAATGTGTCACATACTGCATAATCACAGCGAAAATAAAGGTAATCAATGATGCATAAATATAACTTGATAATTCAATTTGCTCTAATAACAATGTCTCATCATTTTGTAGTAAATTCACAATATAATGATGAGCAAATGGTGTTAGGAATAAACCAAGGGCAATTCCAAATACAACCATAATCAGTGTTTCACGATAAATATATCGTCTCGTTTCTAAATCTGTATATCCAAGTACTTTTAATGTCGATATTTCACGAATACGTTCACTAATATTAATAGAAGTTAAATTATATAAGACGGAAAAAGCTAGTAAAGAAGCAATTAAAATCAGTACAACAATTACATTTTCTAAACCACTAATACCACCATTTACATCTTCTAATAAATCATCAGAAAACTGAACACTTAATACTTCTCCTGAATCTAGTAAATGATTCGCAATCTGCTTCTTACTATTATCATTCTGAGAGACAATCATATTTCCTGTCCATTCTTCTTTCATGGTATTCTCATAAAGAGAACGATCCATGTAAATATAATTAGAAACATAATTCTCAATAATATCTCCAACAACAACTTGATAGGTATTTCCATCACTATCTTCTAGTGTAATCTTATCTCCTGCTTCAATATCACAACGTCTCGCAATCTGTGTTGTAACATATACTTGATTGTTATTTAATTTCTTTGTCTTGCCATCTTGATTACTTTTGATTGCAAAATACTTATAAAAGTTAGAATTATCTTCTTTTGGTACAATCACATAAGCATCCATATCATCTGTTGTTGTATGCACTTTAAAATGGGTTTGATTTAATAACACAGGATCTTTTACTTGATCTTTTAATACCGTATCAAGAGAAGTTGAAATATCTGACATATTATTTTTAAGAACAATCATATTCTCATAACGTAATACATCTGTATATTGCTTCTTTCCAACCCCTTCAATACTATCTTGAATTCCAAAACCAATTAAAATTAAGAAAGTACAACCTGCAGTTCCAACTAATGTCATAAAAACACGTTTCTTATAACGAAAGATATTACGAATCGTAATCTTCCAAGAAAATGATAGATGATTCCATAAAATATGAATCTTTTCTAAAATAATTTTTTTACCACTCTTAGGTGCTGGTGGTCTTAATAAATTCGCTGGGCTTTGACGGAAGACTTTCAAACAAGAATAAATCGTAACAGTCATCATCAAAGCTTGTACAAATATTAATAATATAATGAATAATCCAAAATGAAAAGTAGAATGCATCTCTGGCATATGAACTGGAAAACAACTATAGAATAATGGTGTTAATACATAATTTCCAAATAAGAAACCGAGTAATGTTCCAACAACCGTACTAGATAAAATATAAATAACATAGTGGTTAATAATACGACGATTCGAAATACCAATCGATGTCATAGCACCCATTTCACTTCTTTCTTCTGTAATCATTCTAGTCATTGTATTTGAAGTCATGAGTAATACAACAATGAAGAAAAAGAAAGGAACAATATTTGCTAATATTTGTACTTCATCATACTGCATTTCTAATATCTTATAAGAGATCACACTATCATAACGATCAAAAATATGCCATTTACTTTCCCCTACTTGATCAATCGCGCTTTCTAACGCTTCAATATTTTGCTGATAAATAGGATTAGGCATCATCTGATTTGCTTGTTTTAATTGTTCTAACTGCAATACCATATCCTCAGTCAATTCATCATAACGACGTTTTTCAGCCTTTTCAGAAACCTTTTCAATCTCTTTTTTTAACTGTTCTATATTGTCTTTATAATTGGATGAATAAATCATATCATCAGATGATTGTTTCAAAGTAATGTATATTTCTGTATATACATCATATTGAAATGTATCTTTTAAAACAAACATATAAGAATATAAAGTTCCATCACCAATTTGACTACTACCATAATTCGTACCCGTATAAAGAGGAGAATAAACTGTCCCAGTTACTTTAAAACGATGTGTCTTTAAATCATTCTCATGATTTGGTTCAGTAATTGTTATAATATCTCCAACCTGATAATAAGAAGCATCTGCTAAACATTCCTCATCATTCGTAGGCATCTTCCCATCTACTAAGTCAAGACGATTGATATCATCTTCTATCGCATGTACTTTCATTGCATGACTGCCATCTAATACTTCTTTAGAATAACTACCCACTACCTGATCAACTTGATCTAATTGCTTTAAATCATTCACATCCGTATCTGTAAGTCCTAATGTACCATTGATCTTTAAATCCATTAAATTCGTATCATCATAATAATCTTGTTGTACTTCTTTAATATTAGGCGTACAAAGCTGAAGACTCGTAAAAATAGCAGTTCCAATAAATACAATCACAATTAAAGAAGCATAACGACCAAATGACTTTTTTATTTTACGTAACGTATTTTTAAAAAGCATTTTATCACCACACCATATCTTTCGCTTTTTTAGGTTTTGAATGGAGATCAATATGATCTACTGTTCCATTCTTAATATGTATCACTTTATCTGCAATTTCTGCAATCATCGCATTATGAGTAATGACAACTGTAGTAATTCCCATATTACGACAAGTATCTTCTAATAATTCAATTACTTTTTGACCAGTTTTAGAATCTAAAGCCCCCGTTGGTTCATCACAAAGTAATATTTTAGGGTTTTTCGCAATCGCTCTAGCAATCGCTACACGTTGTTGTTCTCCACCTGATAATTGGGCAGGAAAATTATTCATTCTTTTTTCTAATCCGACTTGTTTTAATACAACTTTAGGATCTAAAGCATTACTACATAATTCACAAGCAAGTTCAACATTCTCCAAAGCTGTTAAATTAGGAATTAAATTATAAAATTGAAAAACAAAACCAATATCATGACGACGATAAGATACAAGTTCTTTCTTTTTCATTTGATCAATTCTTTTTCCATCAACAACAATATGACCAGAAGTAGAAAAGTCCATTCCTCCCAACATATTTAAAATAGTTGTTTTCCCTGCTCCAGATTGTCCTAAAACAACAACTAACTCTCCTTTTTCAATTTCAAAAGAACATTTATCAACGGCTAAAACACGGACCTCTCCAACATATTCTTTTCTAACATTTTTAAACTCTATAAATGCCATAAATTGCCTCCTAGTATCTCTAAATACATTATAATATAATTTATATGAGAAATCAAAAAAAGATTGTCGATACCACAATTTCACAAAAAAGCAATTGACAATTTATTATTTATCATGTAAAATGAAAGACGTAGCACTGGAGTAGTACTCAAGAGGCTGAAGAGGCGCCCCTGCTAAGGGTGTAGGTCGGGCAACTGGCGCGAGAGTTCAAATCTCTCCTACTCCGCCATAAGAAAATAAAAGACAGATTCCTGTCTTTTTTTGCATGCAAAAAAAGCAGATATTACTCTGCCTTCTTTTCAGTTTTATCACCAATTCCATAGTGAGTACGGACTTTTTTCTCAATTTCTTCTGCTAATGATTTATTGTTACGTAATAATTCCTTTACATTCTCTTTTCCTTGACCAATCTTATCTCCATTATAAGAATACCATGCACCACTTTTTTCAATAATTCCTGCTTCACTAGCAAGATCTACTAGTTCTCCTTCTCTAGATACACCTTCTCCATACATAATATCAACACAACATGTTTTAAATGGAGGCGCCATTTTATTTTTTACAACCTTTACATTTGTCTTATTTCCAACAATTTCACTCGATGTTTTAATTTGTTCAGAACGGCGAATTTCTAAACGAATAGAAGAGTAAAACTTCAATGCACGTCCACCAGGGGTTGTTTCTGGATTTCCAAACATAACTCCTACTTTTTCACGTAATTGATTAATAAAAATACAAATGGTATTCGTCTTATTAATAATTCCAGATAGCTTACGTAATGCTTGGCTCATTAAACGTGCTTGTAATCCAACATGACTATCGCCCATTTCTCCTTCTATTTCAGCTTGAGGTACAAGAGCAGCCACAGAATCAATTACAACAATACTAATTGCTCCACTACGAACCAATGCTTCACAAATTTCCAATGCTTGCTCTCCGTTATCAGGTTGAGACAATAACAATTCATTGGTATTTACTCCTAATGCCTCTGCATATTTTGGATCCAAAGAATGCTCTGCATCAATAAAAGCAGCACGTCCTCCCTTTTTTTGAGCCTCCGCAATCGCATGAAGAGCAAATGTTGTCTTACCACTTGATTCTGGACCATATATTTCAATAATACGTCCTTTTGGATATCCACCAATTCCTAAAGCGATATCTAATGATAATGAACCACTTGGAATCACATCTATCGTACGGTGCGCTTCCTCTCCTAATTTCATAACCGCACCTTTTCCAAATTGTTTCTCAATATCTAATAAAACTTGATCTAATGTTTTATCATTCGTTGTCTTACTTGCTTTACTTGCCATGTTCTTCCTCCTTGATATTTTCTTTATTGACATTAACATTGTAACTTACTTTCAAAAAAAAGTCAATAGTTTTTGCGAACATTTGTTTGTTTAAATTTGTAAGATTAAAAAATCAAATATAAAAAAAGATAGAACTAATTTTCTATCTTTATTTTTTAACATCTTCTAAAAAGAATTTTTTATTTAAATTGTAATATTGTACTCCACTGATAATTGAAAGAACACAAGCAACAATTAATAAAAAGTCAGATACTTTTAAATTCCATAACTCAAATGGTAAATTATAGAATAATGTTAATACAATACCTACCATTAAACAAGCTGTCTTTGCCTTACCACTTTTAATTGCTGCTACCACATGTCCTTTACTTCCAGCAACCATCTTAATTGAATTTACAATACTATCCCTAACAATAATAACAACTGTAATTAATGGATGAATAAATCCCTGTGCACATAAAATAATTAAAACAGAATTTACTAATACTTTATCTGCAATCGCATCAATCATCTTTCCAAAATCAGTAATTAAGTTATATTTACGAGCAATATATCCATCTAAAAAATCAGTTAAACTTGCTAGAATAAATAAAACACCAGCAATAATATAACGAATATCTACAACAATTTTCTCATTGATAAATAATTTGTAAATATCAACTCCCATCGCATCAAATGGGAATAATAATACAGCAATAATCACAAATGCCATAATAATTCTAAGCATTGTTAATTTATTTGGTAAATTCATAATAAAGTAGCCTCCTCACTCACTACATAAACAACATTTTCTTCTACAAAATCATCATGATGAATATTTGAAAAAACATAATAAACAACCATTAAAATAATGAATAAAATGAATATATATATCACGATCGGTGGAATTGCAAAACTACGTTTTCTTTCTAAAGTATAAGGAGAAGATATCTTTTTCTTATCTTTTTCCTTCTTCGCATGTTTCTTCGCCTTTTTTATATCATCCATCGATATTTTTGAAGTATAGTCAAATAGATATTCATTAAATTCATCAACCATATCTTCATAATCCAATCCTAAATATTTAGAATAATCTCGAATGAAATATTTTAAATAAAAGACATCTTTAAATGCTTTCATATTTCCTGATTCAATATTCTCAATTTGAGTTGGACGCATCTTTAAATCTTCTGCTGCTTCTTCAATCGAAATTCCAATACTTTCTCTTGTTTCTTTTAATCTTTCTCCGATTTCTTTCACGTATATCACTCCAATGAAACATAAAAAAAATAATATTTTATAAGCCATGTTCTGTTCCTATTTCTAGGCGACAAACATTTATCTATCAATTACTTGATCCCGAGCGAAATTCGTTTCTTTCTAACTCAAGCTCCCCTACCAAAATTTGGGTTTCTCGCTTGTGGGGTTTACCACGTTCCACTCCTTTTATTTCAAAAAGGCATCGTCACTTTGGCACTTTTATACTTCTTCAAATCATATACAAATGTACTTAGATTTTTAAAGAGCCGTGAGATTTCTCTCCTGTAGGTTATTTTTTCCCTACACACAAACACTACAGCCATCACAGACTGTGCGAGCATGGACTTTCCTCTATATTACAAGAATATAGCGTTTGTCAAAATATTATTCTTTTCCGTAAATAATTTTTTCTAAGTTAGATAATCTTCTTAAAACATCGGCATTTGATACATTCGTACTTTCGCCACCTGTTTCACTTAACACATCTAACTTCGTATGAAGACTTCTATTTTCTTGTTTCAATCGTGCATTTTCTTCCATAATTTCTTTTTGTGTTTTCTTCATATCAGAAATCACAGCTTCATATTCTTCATAATCGTGAATAATAATATCCAAAAACTTGTCTACTTCTTGAGGACGATATCCACGTGTATCAATTTTGAAGTCTTTTTCTAAAATATCTTTTGTTGTTAATAAAATTCTATCGTTCATATTTTCCACCTCTTTATTCGACATCTACATTTTATCAGTAATGTCATATTTTGTCAATGAAATCAAGGACTTGACACAAACTTCACACTAAGCCAAAATATCCTTTTCCTTACATATTTTTTTTATTTCTTTTTCATCCATACCATCTAACATATGAATACACATACTAATACTATAATCTTCAAAAAAGAGATAGTATAGTCTTAAACAAGTTCTTTCTTTTCCAAGATGATAATACTTTTCATCTAATAGCATCTGCATATATAAGATCAAAAAGGTAATCACAACTTTCGTTCCGTATTTTTCCCCCATCTTTTCAATCATTAAAACATCATCTTTACGTATTTTCTTTTTTACATGTTCTACAATCTTCAAAAAGTCATCATATATATCATTCGCATCATATACTTCTGATAACTCTTTTAAAATTAGTAACTGATCTTCTAACTTTGTCATATGTTTTTCTAAACGATCATCTACATAATAAATACAAGGCTTTTCAAATGGATCTGTCCCATACTCTAAACTACCCATTCCATCTTTTAATTCAATTGCCGTAATCATACTATCACCAAATTCATTATAACATAAAGAAAGACAATTCCAAAGAATTGTCTAATTATCAACACCTACTTTTTTATACGCAAATTGAAATAATATGATACTAATTACCAACCATGCAATAATCACAACACAAGGAAAACCTACTTTGGTAATTGTCAATGTATTTTTTGTAATACATGAAAATATTTCCATCATCGCATCCGTTGGCAGTAAACTAGAAATTGCCTCAGCTAATTTATCTTTAAACATCATAATAAACATTGGTGCCATAAAAAGAATCATAAATGGCATCGATAAAAGCCCTGCTGACATTTGATTCTTCGCAAGTAACCCTACAAAGGCTCCAAATAATATAACAGCTAATCCTGCTATAAAACTAACAAGTTGATATAAAATAAAATGATCCATTGGTAATTTTAAAATAAAATAAATCAATAAATTATCAACCACGACAAATAACATACAAATCATTGCTTTCGCAAACAATATCTCACTTGCTTTCACGTCATTTAACATCAAAGTACGAAGTGTATTCTTTTCTTTTTCTTCCGCAATAATCGTCCCCATTAATGCAACTGGCACCATTGATAAAGTAAGTAAAGTACAAATAGAAAATAAATACTCCTTCGGTGTATTTCCCATATTCGCATATAAAAAAGCAAAAGCAATTGGCAAAATCACATAAATAAAGACATTAAAATTTTTTAATAAATCTTCTAATCCTAGTTTAAATAATGCTTTTATTTTATAAAATCTCATTTTAATTCCCTCCCTGTTAAACTTAAAAAGATTTCTGCCAAATTAGGTTCTTGGGAATGAATGGATTGTATCTTTTTCTTATTATTTTTTTGTAATGCTTTCACAATCGCATCTGTATCTTTCTTTACAATAATCTCTTTTTCATCTTCATAAATAATAGACACAGAATCTTGTGCATACTTTAATTTTAATTCACGTGGTGTCCCTAACTCCACGATTTCTCCTTTATTTAAGAAAGCAATTCGATCACATAATAAATCAGCTTCTTCCATATTATGTGTCGTCAAAAAGATTGTTGTTCCCTCTTCTCTTAATTTTAATAATAACTTATGAATTTCTTCCGTTGTAGCAGGATCTAAAGCTGCTGTCGGTTCATCTAAAAATAATAATTTTGGATGATGAATTATCGCACAAGCAAGTAAAAGACGCTGTTTCATACCTTTCGATAAATTTTCTACTTTTTTATCTTTATCATCCCATAGTTTTACTTCTTTTAATACTTCTTCTACATACTTCTTATCTGTTTGAGACAGCTCTGCAAAAAAACATAGATTACGATAAACAGATAATCTTTCATAAACGCCACTATTATCACTTAATATTCCAATTTCATTTCTTTTCGTATTTACTTCACAACTTCCAGAAGTAATCTTCAATTGTTCTGTTAAAATCTTAATCGTCGTTGTTTTACCAGCCCCACTTGGTCCTAAAAAGCCAAATATTTCATGTTCCTTCACATCAAATGTAATTCCATTTAATACTTTTTTACGTCCAAATGAAATACTTAAGTCTTTTGTCACAATCATGTTGTTTTTCATTCTACTCCTCCTTTCTTTCATCATAACAAAAAAAGAAGAAAAAAACTACCTATCTTCTAAAAAATAAGTAGCTCTTTTCACATCTTCTAATGTCTCTAATAAATCATCATAATAAATCATAATTACTTCTTGATCCACCATCAAATACATCACCTCTAAAAAAATCCTATCACGTTTTCTTTTAGATATGTTGTAATTCGACAAAACTAGAATATAATTTTAAGAATCTTGCTCATCCATACTTAAAATAGATAAGAATGCTTCTTGAGGAACTTCAACACTTCCAACCATTTTCATACGTTTCTTTCCCTCTTTTTGTTTTTCTAATAACTTACGTTTACGACTCACATCTCCACCATAACATTTCGCCAGTACATTTTTACGAACTGCTTTAATGTTACTACGAGCAATCGCCTTAGATCCAATCACAGCTTGAATTGGAACCTCAAACTGTTGTCTTGGAATTAATTTTCTTAAATTTTCGACAATTGCTTTTCCACGTTTATATGCAAAATCACGATGGACAATCATACTAAGTGCATCTACCATTTCACCATTTAATAAAATATCCATCTTTACTAAATCACTACTCTTATAACCAATTAATTCATAATCAAACGAAGCATATCCCTTCGTACTAGACTTTAAGCGATCAAAGAAATCATAAACAATTTCTGAAAGTGGAATCTCATAATGAATATTTACTCTAGTAGCATCTAAATATTCCATAGATACATAATTCCCACGCTTATTTTGACATAATTCCATCACCGGACCAATATATTCACTTGGTACAAAGATATTAGTACGAATATATGGCTCTTTTACATCTTTGATACGAACACGATCTGGCATTTTAGAAGGACTATCTACCATCATATGCGTATGATCTGTTAATTCTACATCATAAATAACAGAAGGACTTGTCGCAATCAAATCAATCTTAAACTCACGTTCTATTCTCTCTTCAATAATATCCATATGAAGAAGACCTAAAAAGCCACAACGAAATCCAAATCCTAACGCTTTACTTGTCTCAGGAGTAAACTCTAAAGATGCATCATTTAGTTTTAATTTTTCCAAAGCCTCTCTTAAACTATCATATTTATTAGACTCGATTGGATATAAGCCACAAAAAACCATTGGTTTCATCGGTTTATAACCAATTACTTCTCCTTCACAAGGATTATTTTTTAAAGTAATGGTATCCCCTACTTTAATATCTTGAATGTCTTTAATACTAGCAGTTAAAAAACCAACTTCTCCTACTGTCAACTCTTTTAAATTTTTCTTATGCGGCGTTGAAACACCCAACTCTACTACAGAATAGCTACGATTTGCCTGTTTCATGTAAATTTCATCTCCCACATGAACAGATCCATCTACAATCCGAATCAATGCAACAACCCCTAAATAAGCATCATAATAACTATCAAAAATTAAAGCCTTTAACGGTTTTTTCTCATCCCCAGTTGGAGCTGGTACTTTTTTAATTACTTGTTCTACCAATTCTTTAATACCAATTCCATTCTTCGCACTCGTTAAAATAATTTCATCCTCTTCAAACCCTAACGTATCCATTAATTCTTGTTTTACTTTATCCGGATTCGCATTTGGTAAATCAATTTTATTAATCACTGGAATAATTGTCAAATTATTATCCAAAGCAAGATATAAATTCGCAAGGGTTTGTGCTTCTATTCCTTGCGCTGCATCAACTACCAATATAGCTCCTTCACAAGCAGCTAAACTACGGCTTACTTCATACGAAAAATCAACATGACCTGGTGTATCAATCAAATGAAGTTGATACATTTCTCCATCCATTTCATACTCTAATTCAACCGCATTTAATTTAATTGTAATTCCTCTTTCACGCTCAATATCCATATTATCTAATAATTGATCTTTTGCTTCTCTCTTTGTAATTGCACCCGTTAATTCCAAAATACGATCTGCAATCGTACTTTTTCCATGATCGATATGTGCAATAATTGAAAAATTACGAATATTTTGTTGTTTCATAGCTATCACCTCTCGTTATTATACCATGTTTTTTACAAAATAACAGCAAGTAAAAAGAGAATCACTTGACTCTCTTAATCCTTTATTTGTTTTTCTGTCTATTTTCGTCTTTTCTGTGTTCATCAATTGGAGCAATTCCATTTTGTTTCATTTTATCAACAAAATCAGCTTGATATACCCAATCTTGGTGATATTCCTTTTCATCAATTGCTTTTTCATCAAAGCCTACATATTGATATTGAATTGGATATACCTGATTATCTTTTAAAACTTGTCTTTCTGTCATGTGATAAAAAACACCATCAACAAGATATACATATCTCGTTGTAAACAAAACAGATTCCTGTTCTCCTTTCGCAATTTCCAATGAACGACTCATCTTTTTCGCATAATCTATATAACGCATCATAAAAGTTCCATCTGACTGATATACAATCTTAGCTTGTTTTTGATTTCCACAAAACGTATGACTATTTTCTGTATGAAAACCACGCATTCCATCAGAAAAATCGACATCATAAAATAATTTTAAATAATAATTTTGAAATACCGGATTAAGAAATAAATCCGGATTTAACTTTTCCAATGTTGCAGATAAAACACTTTTTTCTTCAATCATTATAACTCACTTTCCCCTTTAAAAAATTCCTTTAACTGTGTCTCAATATTTTCTAAAATCCCTTCGCGAATCTTATGCTTTTTCAAAGATGCTAAAACTCTTTTGTAATCGACATCACTTAGTGTAATATAATCTCCTAACAAGAAAGATAAAGTAGTACCATTAATTGCTTCAACACGCTCTCTAAAATGTTCATTTTCTAAAATCAGTGCCGCATAATATCTTTTCTTTTCTTCATCTGATAACATATCCGTATCTTCCCTTGGTAATACAATATTTAAATCTGGCTTCTTAAAATCTTGAACAATCATATAAAGACCATCCATATAAGAACAACCAAACATATTTTGATACACTTTTTCGTATTTCAATGGTTTATCATCAGGACGTAATTTTTTTATTTTGTCATAGTATTTTTTATCTAAATCTACTATTTCTAACAAATCTCCTTTTGGATTATCATAAAAATTTTTATAAAATTCATAAAGAGAATCATTTCTCTTCTTCTGAATTAAAATCGCACTATCTAAATCATCTTCTCGATTCACAATACTTTTAATATGATCCGGATAATAACTTAAATCCCTAATTTCTAGAATTTCCTTTAAACTCATATTATCACCAACTTGCCCTTAGTTTATCATGTTTTACCAATTTTTACAACTATTCATCTACCATTTTATTCAACATTCCAAACAACTTGTCAACTCCAAATTTCACTCCACTTCCAATCTTACTAGAAATACTATAGCCTAAATCAGACATCTTATTCCCATAATTACGATCAGGTTGCTGTAAATAATCTTCAATATCCACATTCTTTCCTGATGCTACATCCTTCTCAAACTGTTCAATCTGACTTTTCGTAAAACTTGTCTTTCTCCTCATATCATATTCATAGTAACCAGTCTCTTGAGACAAATAAAGCGTCAAAAAAGTAATAAAAGAAGCAATCATAAAATACTTAAAACAACGTTTATATATCTTAATCTTATCTTCTTTTTTAATCATGAATTCACATACTTACTAAAAATAGGTATAATTGCTTCTACTGTATTTTGTACCTCATCAATCGTATTCTCATTTGCCCCTAATTCCAACAAAATCATATTTGCATTTAAATCCTGATTATAAAGTCCATTGACAGTCGTCCCTGACTTTTGCATCACTCCTCTCGATAACTTTGGATAACTTTCGTTAATTTGATTAGATAAGGTAGTAGCAAGATTTAAATTAGCTTGATAATTCGGATTATTCAGACCGACAATAAATAATACTTTCGCATAATTCTTATCATCAATCGTAAGAGTAGAAGAATCATGAGGAATCGCATCACGATGTAAATCAATAATTAGTTTTAAATCCGGATACTGTTTTAATATCTTACTCACAAATTCTCGACTTACTTGATAACTAGCAGCATGATTTAAATTATGTTCTTTTAAATATTTGGTAAAATCTGTTTCTTCTACGACTACTTCTATCTGAGTTTTTTGAAAATTCTCTTTCATCAAATAAGATGCCATCATAACACTTGGTGTAATATTATATGGTTCTAACGTCTTCATACTATAACTTTCACTTTGATGTGTATTATAAATATATACTTGTGGAGATTTTGATTCTGTCTTTGGAGTAGGATTTTGAATAAACTTTGTATTTTCTTGATAGGATACTACTTTCTTACTCGTTTCATTCTCCGTAGGCATACCCAATAAACTTTGAGGATTTGATAAATCAAAATGCATAAAATACTTTCCAATTTTATGAATGATATTTTCTTCACTTTTTTGATATAGTAAATAATGATTAGAATCACGTAACATATGATTTAAAAACTCTTCATTGGAAGTAGCCAATTGTGACTTCAATATATAATAAGTAGTACATTCAAAAGAAAGATAAGTAAGTACAAATAATAAAAGTATTTTTAAGAAAAAATATTTCTTTTTCTTCTTTTTTTTCGTGTGAAATTTCTTTGACATATCGATTCCTCCTAATAATATATTACGATAAGAAGAATTGGAATTATGTCAAAAAAACTTATTGTTCAAAAGAAACATGCTCATGTAGGGCATGATTAATCGCACTACCAATCACATAAGAAAGTTTACGAATTAAAAAATCAATTTCTTTTGGTGTAACCATAAAATTATAACCAATTGGCGTTAATACTTCTAATACTAATTGTTTTCTCTCTTCTTCTGTTAGCATTCCCAGTTTTCCCATTAATTCTACATTATCTTGTGGTTCAACAATTACTTCTTTTTTCAAGTAATTGCCACTGGTAACAGCTAATTTTGAAGAAGGCTTCTTTAACTGTTTTTTCATATATGAGAAATTTTTCTGCATATAATAAATCGTATCTGAAACAATTGTTGCAGCATCAACCACAGTAGGAATTCCTATTGCTATCACAGGAATGTGAAAAAAATCCGAGCTAATTTCTTTTCTTTTATTTTGTACTCCACTTCCAGGATGAATCCCCGTATCCGTAATTTGAATTGTTTTATTTAAACGTTCTACACTTCCACTTGCTAAAGCATCAACAACAATCATAAAATCTGGTTTCACATTATCGACAATTCCTTTTAATAACTCCCTTGTTTCAATTCCCGTTGTTCCCATAACACCTGGATTTAAAGCATATGTTTTTCGAAAACCATCTTCTACTTCCCCCAACTCAAATAAATGATTGGTTACTAATACATGATCAATCGAAAGTGGTCCCAAAGCATCTGGGGTAGAATCCTCATTTCCAAGCCCGACAATCAAACAAGAAGCATCTTTTTTAATAGATAAAATTTCTAATAAATGACTCACGGCTTCAGCTGTTACTTTTAATACTTCTTGTTCATTTTCATGATCTGTCACATCATCAAATTCAATCGTAATATAGTATCCTGCCTTCTTAGAGATCTTCTTACTTCCATCACTTGTTATATTGACCCATGTTACTTTACAATTGTTATATTGTTTTACTTTTTTCGTCAATCCATCCAATGTTTGATTTTCATCTATCAAATCGATGGCTAAATCAGTACGAGGTAAATTCCCCATAAAATGTATTTCATGTCCCATTTGTATCACCTATGATTATTTTTGCCAAAAATAAGTCTTTTTATTGCATTTCTTTTGTTTTTCTGCTAAAATAATGATGTTCAAGAGAACTTGGAGGTGAAACTTATGGCAAATATGAAGAATGCAAAGAAAAAAATCAAACAAAATATTAAAAGAGAAGCGGAAAATAATACTTATACAGCAACTATGAAAACAGCAATTAAAAATGTTGAAAGAGCTGTAAAAGCAAATGATAAAGAATTGGCAAAAAATAAATTAGGTGTAGCCATCAAAGCAATCGATAAAGCAAAAAGCAAAGGTGCAATTAAAGCAAACAATGTTGCTCGTAATAAATCACGTTTAACAAAAAAGGTTAATGAAATGGAGTAAGAAATTACTTCTTTTTTTTATTCTATTTTGATATAATATGACTAGGTGATTATATGAAACAAATGAAACGATTTTTATATACAGTCATTGCTTTTGTATTTTTAATTTGCGTATTTTTATATAGTAAACCCATTGCTCGTTTCTTTATGGAAAACTTCATTTACAAAAATGATACCGTCATAAAAGCTGCCAATCAGTATAAAGAATCATTAAATATATCTTATTTAAAAGAAACAAACGATTTTAAACCAACAAGTAGACAAGATTTATTAAATATTATTTATACAATTTTAAATAATGGATGGAGTGAATTTACATTTTTCTGTGATGAAAACTATACAAACTGTTTTAAAGATGCGAAATCATTAACAGAAAATCCAGAAGAATTATCTAATTTTAATAACTTTGTACACCCGTATAATAGTTTTAATCACTTATATATCGATATTAATAATTTTGGAAAAATTCATGTAGAGGTTGAAAAAACGTATTCAAAAGAACAAATTACATTCATTGAAAAAGAACTTGATACCATCTATCAAGAAATCATCAATGATCAAATGACCTTAGAACAAAAAATAAAAGCTGCCCATGACTATATCATTAATCATACTGTATATGACAGTGTAGGTGCAGAAAACTTAAATAATGAAGATTATAAAAATAAAAAATCGACACATACTGCTTATGGAACATTAAAATATCATATCGCATTATGTGGTGGATATTCTGATACCATGGCTTTATTCTTAAATCGTTTAGGTGTACCAAATTATAAAATATCTAATACCGAACATGTATGGAATTTAGCCTACGTAAACGGAGCATGGAAACACATTGATCTAACTTGGGATGATCCAGTTGTCAATACCCATCAAAATATCTTATTAGATCATTACTTCTTAATTACAGGAACAGAATTATTACAAAAAGATCCACTACACCATACCTTTGATCAAAATATTTATCGAGAAGGAATATAAAAAGAGAATTATCACAAATTCTCTTTTTGTTTATAAAATTGTTCTTTTGTTAAGCAAATTGTAATCCCTTCTACCATATCATCAAATTTCTTCCAAGTAGAAGTATCAACAACCTGAAACCCTATTTCTTGAAATACTTTTCTTGCTCCTACTCTACTTTTCTCAAAACCATCATATAAAGCATTGATACCATTTTTAAATGCTGCATCACACAGCAAATATAAACCTTCCTTAGAATAGCCTAAACCACGATATTTACCTTCTATTAAAATACCACATTCATATCTTTGATTCCTTAGATTATATTGATAATTCACATACCCGACATAACAATTCTTTATCGTATCTTTTAGAAAAGCAAAAAAGCGATTCGATGTTTTTCTCTTTTGATAAGATGCTTCCCACTTATTTTCTGGAAAATCAATACAACCTGTATCATACACCATCATTATCTAAGAAAAAACAGAAAGTCAATTACTTTCTGTTAATATAATCAAATACTTCTTGTACTGTTTGATCAAACTGTTCAAAATTAACCTCAATCCAATGAACTGGTAGTTGATGCTTAAAAAAAGTATATTGTCTTTTCGCATAATGTCTACTTTCTTTTTTTATATGATCTAAACAATGTTCTAAACTTTCTGTTCCTTCAAAATAAGGAAATAATTGTTTATAACCAATTGGTGTTAAAATTGCCTTGGTACGAATGTGAGAATCATATATCTTCTTAGCTTCTTCTAATAATCCTTTTTCTTTCATCCTATCAACACGATGATTAATACGTTCATAAAGTAAATGACGTTCACATGTTAGACCAATAAAAATAGTTGGATATAACAATGTTTTTGACTTCTCTTTTAATTCTAACACCTGACCCGTTTCATGATAATAATCAAGCGCTCGTTCCATTCTCTTACGATTATTGAAATGAATCTTGGTATTTGGATTTATTTGACATAATTGTTGATATAACGCTTCATTACTAAATTGATGATAATCCCCTTTATAAGAAGTAGGTTCAAATTGATAATCGTATAATGCAGCTTTCACATATAGACCAGTTCCCCCTACTAAAATAGGAGTCTTACCACGTTTCATACAATCTTCAATGACCATTCTTACATCTTTCTGATAATCACTGACACTATAATCTTCTGTTACCTTTTTGATATCAAATAAATGATGAGGAATTCCTTCTTTTTCTTCTTCTGTTACCTTAGCAGTAGCAATATCTAACCCCTGATACACTTGCGTACTATCGGCATTAATTACTTCTCCATTTAACTTCTTAGCTAATTCCACACTTAATTTGGTTTTTCCCACTGCTGTAGGTCCTAATATTACAATGACTTTCATCTATTCACCTTTTTCTGGATAAGGAATCTCTAAATGTTCATAGGCTTTTCTTGTTGCCATTCTTCCTCTACTCGTTCGTTTTAATAGCCCTGTTTGTAAAAGATAAGGTTCATACACATCTTCAATGGTACCTCTTTCTTCACCAATCGAAGAAGCAATGGCTTCAATTCCAACAGGCCCACCATTAAATTTTTCAATAATAGATTTTAATAAATTATAATCAGTATTATCTAATCCTAAACTATCTACTTTTAACTTATCTAAAGCATATTTTGTAATTTCTAAATCAATATTCCCATTTCCCATAACCAACGCAAAATCACGAACACGACGGAAAAGACGATTCGCAATACGAGGCGTTCCTCTACTACGGGTTGCAAGTTCTACTGCAGCATCCTCATCAATACTACATTCAAGAACACGACTTGTTCTTTTTACAATTTGCGTTAATTCTTCTACCGTATAATAATTTAACTTAGAAATAATTCCAAAACGATCACGTAATGGATCAGAAAGATCTCCAGCTCTTGTTGTTGCTCCAACTAAAGTAAAAGGTGGTAAATTGATTTTAATATTACGACTCGTAGAACCTTCTCCTACAATAATATCTAATGTAAAATCTTCCATAGCTGGATATAAAATTTCTTCAATAAAACGAGGCATACGATGAATCTCATCGATAAATAACACATCACCAGGTTCCAAAGTAGAAAGAATTGCCGCCAAATCTCCACTCTTTTCAATCGATGGACCAGAGGCAGTTTTAATATTACTACCAAGTTCATTAGCAATAATATAAGAAAGCGTTGTCTTTCCAAGCCCTGGAGGTCCATATAAAAGAACATGGTCTAATGGTTCTTCACGCATCTTGGCAGCTTTAATAAAAATTTCTAAATTTTCTTTCACTTCTCCCTGTCCAATATAATCATCAATTCGATCAGGACGAATACTCTGTTCAAAATTATCTTCTTTTAATTTCTCACCTGTTACAATTCTATCTTCTTCCATAAGCACCTCCTATTTTAACATAAGTTTTAATGCTTCTTTAATTTGATCTTCTAACTCTAAACTACTATCAATTTGTGGTAAAACACGCTTAATATCTGGTTGTTTATATCCTAAGCCTTTTAACACTTCCACCAATTCCTCAAACTGATCTACCGTTTTTTGACCAGACGTAGAAGCAGCTAACTTTCCTTTTAAATCTAATATAATTTGTCTAGCCACTTTATCTCCAATCTTAGGAAACTTTTTTAAATATAATACATTTTCCCTCTCAATCGCATCCTGTATTCCTTCAATCGATCCAGTTGCAAGCATAGGAAGTGCCATCTTACACCCTAATCCTTTTACTTGAATTAACTGTAAAAATAAATCTTTTTCTTTTTTGGTTTTAAAACCATAAAGTGTATTTTCATCTTCTCTAATTTGTTGATACACATAAATTTTCACTTCTTCTTCCTCATGAAACTGATATGGATTCGCAGTATAAATCAAATATCCAATCCCATGATTATCTATAACAATATAACTTGCCTCTATTTCTTTTACCATTCCAATTATATATGAATACATAGTATCACCTATTTCATTATATCATAACAAACAAATGTTTGGAAGTAAAAAAGATACTTTCGAAAAAGTATCTAATATTCACGAAGATCACTAGATAATATATATCTTCCATCATCTCCAAGTTTCCAACTGTATACAACCGTTCCCGTTTTCCCATTCGGTGCAGTAATACGCACTTTATATTGTTTTCCATCTCCAGCACAAGTAGAATTATATGGTGATGGGAAATTTGGTAATGTCATAGAAGAATTTTGATTATAATAAGTAACTGGGGTAGACACACCTGGATAAAAGAATTCAACAGTCGCATTCGTAAGAAATTCCCTCGTACCATCTTTATACACATACGCCCAATCTGTATGCCAACTATTAAATGTCACACATCTATCATTAGATGAGAAATTAGATGCCAGTTCCATAGAACAAATGACTTGTAATTGCGGGACTTCGACTGTAACAGTTAAAACACTAGCTGTCACTGTATTATTACTATTACCCGTATCTCTTACTCTAGCAATCACAGTACCAGATTGTTCAAACTTTATACTATAACTTACCCCACTGACAACATTCCAACTTCGTCCACTATCTAAAGAATATTCATAAACCCAAGTAGATTCTTTACTGCTTGGATACTGTATCGTCACATTTTTCTTATGATCACTTGTATCACTCACACGATAAGTAGGTGTTCCAATACTATTGGTATAAACCGTAATCGATTTTTCAACCTGTTTATTCGTCTTAGAAATTGCTCTTACTCTTAGTTCATATTTTGTATTTTTAGCAAGTCCACTAAAAACTTTCGTCCCACTTGTTTGTACTGATGTCCATGTACTACCATTAGATGAAAATTGATACCCCTTTAGAGTATCATTTGTTACTGTAGCAGTTGCTTGTAAAGTAATACTAGAACTCGTAACATTGATATTCTTCAAAGCTAATTGAATACTAACCGGCTTCTCTGAAGGCGTTGGACTATTCGTTGGTTTTGAACTTTCAGTTGGTTTTGAACTTTCAGTTGGTTTTGAACTTTCAGTTGGTTTTGAACTTTCAGTTGGCTTAGGACTAACAGTTACACCAGAACAAGTATCCTGGTATGTATATTCAAAAGACTTCCCAACACGTTTAATCTGTACACCAGCATTATTAGAAATAGATTGTTTCGTATTTGGATCTTTTAAATCATCCTCTAAATACCCTTGTTTTAACTCTGATACCTTCACACAAACAGTTTCTCCATCAGTAGAAGGCAAATCAACACGGTGATCACTTGCCCATAACTTAGCAGCTGAAACAATAGACTTTTTTTGATTCTCAGAAGCATCCCCACGAAAACTAGAAAGTACATTTGTTACAGTTGGTACCAATAATAACGCAATAATTCCTAAAATCGTAATGGTTGCTAATAACTCTACTAAAGTAAAACCCTTTTTCATAATTATCTCCTTCTTTTCGTTTTCATAAAATATTTTACTAAATATACTTCAAATACAATAAAGCAAATCAGATATCCCCATGTCAATATTTGATTAAATACTCCAGTTGAATATTGATTTATCATACTTAAGATACTTGTTGGTACATATTGATTTAAAAAACTTGTTAATTCCGGAATATTTAAAAGTTGTTTTAAAAAATCTAAAATACGAAGTAAAATATCAATGATTGCAAAGAAATAAACAAAACTATCAAATGATTTAAATAAAATAACTACTATCAGTGCTAAAACAATAAAAATAACTAAATCCATACAATCCATCCCCTCTTTTATTCATTGTCTAAATAATAAATATAAAATACAACTTTCTCTTTATCACGATCAATACGTGACAAGAATTCAATATTATCTATAGTCATATCATTAGCCACTAAATCCTCTTCTTTATCCTCAAAGTCCATTAATTGTTCTGTAATCTCTTCATTGTTATCCAACTTTGGAATACATATATCAATGACTTCCTGTAACAATAATGCAGCATCGTTTTCTTGATAATTTTCCTGATCAAATACAAGCAATAATCGTGAAATATTCCCTTCTTGATAATCGACATAGATTTCACTATTTTCATCGATTTGATACTTGATATATTGATCTTTTTTTTCACCTTTTATATCAGGAGAAACCTGTTTCAAACGAGTCTCAAAAGTCAATTGACTCACTTTATCATAATTTATCTTAGTAGGACTCTTCATCATAAAAAATAAACAGATCCATAATACAATAAAAATACATAAAATGAATAATGCCTTCAACCATTGTTTCTTTCCTTCTGTCATAGCTTACCTCTCATTCTCTTTTTCATTATACCATGTTTCCTCTCTTTTTTCATCTACTGTTTACAAAAAAGATGAAAGAATATTCTTTCATCTATTTCTCAGTCATTTTAACAATATCTAAACGTTTGCCATTATGAATTAATACAACAGTCGCAGAATTTTGGTATCCAAGATCTTTCGCATAATTCATAGTAACATCGATATAATATGCTTTATCATCCGTTATCTCATCATTTAGTATATACTCTTTTTGTTCTACATTAATAACATCAACATTTACGACTTCAGGAAGCTCTTGTTTTCGATCACCGTAGATATCATTTTCTACATAGTGATATAATCCTTCCATCGCTTCTTTCGTAAATGACTCTTGGTAATCTTTATAAATAAACTGTACACCACCAACATCATTTCTATTTACTTTATTAGCCAATGTAAACAATTCACTAATAAATAATTGTGTTTCTAATTTCGCATAATTTTCTTCATCCACACTATCCTTAGATAATTCCTTCTTTAATTTAGAAAATAAATCTTTTGAATATTTTGTAGCTTCATCCGTAATGGTATAATCATATCCATTTGCAATCTTATCCGTGACTGTCACTACAGTTTTTACTTCCTTTTTATGAAAGCATATCTGATAAATACCAAAAGATGCTACTGCAATGATTGCAACTAATACAATCATTGCAATCATAATTCTCTTCTTTTTTAACTTTCTTTTTTTTGTACGAGTAGTTGCTGCCATATAATCCTCCTATTTATTATAATCATCTACAATTTTTTTTGCTTCATCTTGTTTCTTAATTAAATCATAAACAATAATAGAATCACTTACATTTAATAATTCCTCTGACATTTGATTATACTTTTCAATATAATCAATACTTACTGTATCACCATCATGTAATACTTTTCCTTCCCCTTTTTGATGATTATAATACATCTTATCTGTCAACCAATTACCATCAGGGAAAATAACAACATTTTCATCCGTTGAGAAGATATCATGACCTAATGCATACTTATCAGTAAATCCAAACATATTTCCTAATGTTGGAAGTACATCATACATTCCCATTACTTTTGTAATCTCTTTCGTATACTTATCATCTTCGTGATCTTTTGTCCAAATAATAAATGGTACTTTACGATTCAACTCATAATCATAGAAATCAACATCACGATAATTTGGATCATCTTTATCTAATACACTATCTGTATAAGGATCATAATTATAGAAATATTCAAACTCAGATTGTTTTAACTTCGCATCATGATCTCCATAAATTACAACAACTGTATTATCTAAAATACCCGCTTTATCTAAATCATCAAATAATTGTCCAATTGCACTATCTGCATAGTGTACAAACTTAAAGTAATTTCCTAACTTTGTTCCTTCCATATATGGTGCTGAAACAGTTTCTTTCTCACCCGTTTCTGGATTTGTTTTCTCGTACTTATAATCTACTTCAATTGGATCTGGTAAATGTTCAATATCTGAAAATGGTGTATGGTTAGAAAGCATAATCAATGTTCCATAAAAATTCTTATTTTTTTCTTGAATTTTCTTAATTTTTGGAACTACTTGTCTAAAGAATGAGCGATCAGATAATCCCAATCCAATTGTCTCATCAATTTTAAAATCATTATAACTATAAAATCTATCATATCCTAAAGTTTTTAGATGAACCGTATCACGATTCCACATACTACCCTTATTACCATGCATACTAAATGCATAATATCCTTGTTCTTTTAATAACTTAGGAATTGTAACATATTCCCTATCCCAATAACTAATAAATACTGTACCACTCGTTGCTGGCATAAGAGCTGTATTAAAGGTAAACTCAGTATCACTACTAGTACCTACACTTTCTTGAGCATAGAAATTAGAGAAAAATAATCCTTCACTAGCAATACGATTTAAATTTGGAGTTAACTCCTCCCCATTAAATTTTAAATCCATCACAAATTCTTGCATACTCTCCGCATGAATTACAAGTAAATTCTTACCCTTGAAAACATTTGTATATTCATTTTCAGCATGTGTCTCTTGACTTCTTTTATCGTAATATTCTCTAAACTCACGTGCCTTCTCATCATATCCAAACAGCGGACTAATTTGAGGTTTTAAACTAGAAATCACATCGTTAATCTGATAAGTGTATAGTCCAAAACGCATCACAATAAACTCACGATTCCACTGTTTTCCAAGTCTTGAAATATCTACTGAATTTAAAGTAGAAATAAATACTCCTACGACAACAAGTCCAAATACCATCGTATTTAAAGCTCTTACTTTTCCTACTTCAATTTCAGCTACTTTTTTATAATACTCTTTCTTCTTCAATGTATGATTTAAAAAGAACAGTGCAATTGGAGCCCATATATAAGAAAAATCCTTTAACTCCATAACATTCTCTACAACCGCATCGGCAACATCTACAATTTGTAATGATGTCTGTAACAATGACAATGATGCAAATGATAAATAATTCGTATAATACATTGAATTAATAATACATAACGCTGTAAAAAAGATAGAACATGTAGCAAAATATTTAAATTGATTTTTCGGTTTAAAGAAATAACCAAATGCTCCAATAATTACTACAACTGCTAAATCAGCTAAAATTGGAAACACATCAAAATAATTTTTTACTGTCAAATAACGTAATAGTGTTGCATTCAACACAGAAGTCACAACAAAGCTTAAAAATAAGATGTTTGTTTTCATATAATTAGCAGAATATGACTTCATCTTTTTCGTAATACGTTTTGAAGTATCTTTGATTTTCTTTTGCATAACTCACCTCAATATTCATACTAAAACAGTATAACACTAATTCCTAAAATCAGCAAGTTATTATCCTATATTCTTCGTGACAAATTTGTCACATATTATCACTGTAAATTTCTAATATAAAAATAGAAAAGACTTTGTAATCAGTACAGTCCAAAAATCAACTTTATCAACCTATTACCAAAAAAAATCGCTTTCGCGATTTTTTTACAAAGGCTTATGCCTTTGCTAACACATATTCTTTTGTTTATTCTTTACCCGATTACAAACGGGTCTAATTTAGTCCCTGTTCCACTTGTTAGTTCAATATTTGATTTCAAATAGAGAACTGGACGCGCCCCATTAGTGTCGTCATAGTACGCATCGTAGTAACCAAGCCCGGCCAACAACCCAGGAACACGAGACGCAAGCCAGGCATGGTACGAGTAGTCTTCAGACTCCGCAGAAAACGCATTCATTGTCCAGTATCCGATTCCTCCTGATTCTTCATTTATTGATAATGCATCTAATAGGTAATTACTATCACATGTAGTTTCTGGTGTGTCTTGCATTAATTTCATTTGCTGATCCGTTGCCGATTTACATGCGGTATTCGTACTTGCTTTTAATATATCACTTACATTAATAAGTCCTACATTTCCTGTCCATTTGTACATCTTCTCTCCGGCTATATTTTTCTCAATACTATCATTTCTACTTTCGTCTAACAACTGTACACTACCAATATTGAAAGTATGACTTTGTACTTGTGTCTTTGCAATTCCTGTTAATGTTGGATAGTATGTATTATTTAAGTATTCTTTGATACTTGAATCTTCTGTTACTGTTCCACTATAATTTCCATTTGGTGTCCTGAATGTTCCTGTTACTGCTGCATAGACTCCACATCCATTATCTGGATATGTACAATACGTATTATTTTCGGTTGAACGATGATTTCTTGCATCATATGCCATGGTTGTATAATTTTCATTTTGTGGTAGTAATTCATCTCTTACTATCTTATAAGTTCCATCGGTTTCTTTTGCTATGATTCTCCATAGTTCATTATTAAACTGAATATAGTTATTTGGATTACTTCCACGATAGATATATCTTCCATTTTCATATTGATCTTCATATAATCCATCTCCACTTGTTACTAACTCTACATTCTGTCCTCCCATATCTACTCCATCACTTGGAATCGGTCCTACTGGTACTCCATCATCACTTTGTTCATACGTTAATGTGATTTCTATTTCTTTTTGCATATTTGTATCACTGAAATCTACATTAGGATCCCAATATACTTTTACTTGGAATGTTTTCTTACCTCCTGCAAGTAATGAATCACCTACTCTGATATTTTCTACACTCACTTTAATTGATTTTGGATCTTGGTTATTGCCTTCGTCTACTCCATTAATACTTGATAATACCGCATCCAAATCTCCCTGATTTTCTACAACAACATCATATGTTGCACTTGCTCCTGGTTGTTGTAATTCAACACCTAAATTTAAAGTTGTAAGATTTGTAATTTCTTTTCTCGTTGTAGTAGCATTC
>CASEIJ010000021.1 GCA_949288035.1 uncultured Mycoplasmatota bacterium | reverse complement strand
TTGTTTTTTCCTAGCGATTTGGAATTCACGTTTTGCTCAGTTTTCAAAGATCATTCATTGAATTTCTTCAATTTCTCTCGCTTTCTCAAAGAAAGCACTACTAATATATCATCTGCCTTTTTCATTGTCAATACTTTTTTTGACTTTTTTTATAAAAATTAACATGATGTTGATAAAGGTGATTCCCTTTACTCTATATCATATGTATTACTATCAAAAAAATACCAGTTTTTGGTATTTAATTACTATTTTGGTTTTGCTTTACTTGTTTTTGATACTGCTCATAATATTTTAAATTTCTAGCTTTAGAAAACGCAAAAAAATGATTTTTATATTCGTGAATCAATTCATCTAAAGCGCCATTGATCACACGATCTAATTCTTTTGAATAATGCATTATTTTTTTGTGATATTGATATTCCATACGATCTAAAATTTTATAACTCCCGTTGGGAAACACACGAAGGTCTAAATCATAATCTATATATTTAATTGTATTATCTTCAATTAAAAATGGCGTTGCGATATTGCAATAATAGTAAATACCATTCTTTTTTAATTGAACAATGATGTTATACCAACGATCTTTAAAAAAATACAAAATTGCTGGTTCTTTCGTTTTCCAATAACTACCATCAGATTCAATGACTAATGTTTTATTGTCTCCAAACACAATATAGTCATCATGAATATCTAATACAATCGCCTTATCCCAAGAGCGATGTACTTTTTTATTATGTTTATAACACTGTATCTGTAAGCAATCCCCCACTTTCAACTCTTTCATATTAACCTTCCTTCGAACCCATTATATAATAAAGATGAAAAAAAAGAAAGTAAAAACCTTTACTTTCCATTTAACTGTTCTTCTAATACTTCAAAAGCCTTCTGAAATTGATCATCATTATCATGAGTAGGATTTTCTAAATAATTATCATTTAATTCTATCGTAACATCAGGTGTAATTCCTTTTTTATGAATCCAATTTCCTTTTGGGGTTAACCACTTTTTGGTTGTAAATTTATACTGCGTTCCATCTTGTAATGTATTTAACTCTTGAACAGTACCTTTTCCATAGCTTTTCGTTCCTACTACTTTGGCACCATATGACTCTTTCATAGCAGCTGTAAAAAGTTCAGAGGCAGAAGCAGAACCGCTATTTTGAAGTACTACAACCGGATAATCTTTCGTTTCTTTTCCTGTTGAGTAATATTTTGTTTTTTTGTTTTTATCTTCTATTTGATAAATCACATGTTTTTTATCCATAAATAATGATAACATATCAGATACTACTGTAAGATGTCCACCAGTATTATCACGTACATCAATTACCATACCCTCTACTTGTTCTTTTTCTAATTTTTCTACTGCTTTTTTGAATTGACTATATGTTGTGGCTGAAAAAATATCAATTTGAATATATCCCATTTTATGATTGTTTCTTTCGATTACTTCTGAAGATACTGATTGAATAATAATAATTTTTCTCTCTAGTTGCGCTGTTTTCTCTTCTCCATCATGACGATATATTACTTCAAATTTTCCGCTCTTTTTATTCTTTGTATAATTTGCAAATACAGTTGTTGTTTGATTCGTCAAATCTTTATCATCAATTTTTTTAATTATATCTCCTGCCTGAATTCCTGCTTCATCCGCTGAAGAATTTTCAAATACACGCGAAACAACAATATTCATATCATTATCGTTATAAACTTCTAAACCAACACCCTGATAAGTTCCCGCTAAAGTCGCATCAAAATTAGAAGATGTGCTCTCATCTAAATAAGTAGAATATGGATCATCTAAGCCTGATAACATTCCTTTAATTGCATTATCAATTAATTCTTGTTCATCAACCTCTTCATAGTAACTATCAATGACATTTTGATAAGTATCAATAAATTCTTGCAGTGATGAATCTATTGCATTATTTTGATTTACCTTATCTTTCGAATTAAAAGAATAAATAAAAATATAAGTCATCAAAATCGATACAATTGCTGTTATAACAACTAAAAAAATCACTTCTACATTCGTAAATGGATTTTTGACTGTTTTCTTTTTTTTAGTTTTTATATTATGATCCTGTATTTTCTGTTTATTTTTTAATACATCATTTTCCGTATGTCTTTCCATAGCATCACCTTTTATTACTATATCATATTTTATAATTTATTGTCCATGTTAAAAATGAGAAACAAAAGTTTTACAAAAAAAGCAGCACTATTGTGCTAGCTCTTTTAACTTTGATGCAATGGCGTCATCTTGATAAACATCTGTTATCTTATGATCATTTATTTTTAATAATGCTTTATTGTGAATACGAAAATCAGAAATTTTCTCTGGTTGTAAATTTTCTTCTTCACTTAAGTATTTTTTATTAAATGAATCATCTAAATCAACTGTATAGATATCTAAATGATCTCCTTCATTTTTATATGTTGTAATATAAGAATCATATAATGATTGATATGGATCATCATTATTATTTAGCAACACATAATATTCAGATGAATCTTGATTTAAAATTTCTCCAATCATAATCTTATCATATTGGATCACTGCCGTAACTGGCGTATTATCTACTTTATTATTACGTTTATTCATATACTTGCTGACATAACCAGTTAAAAAATAAAAGATAGCAAATAAAATTAAAATAATTACGATAATTTTAAATAATCTACTTCCTTCATCAGCTGTTGATATCTCTTTAATTTGCATCTTATTTTTACTCATTTTTATCACCACGTATTTATTATAACATAAATCAAAAAAAAGGAAATAGTTTTTTCTATTTCCCAATTGGCATCACACTGACTGAATTTACAACCGATAGCATTTCCTCTTGTGATAAAGATGAGGCTGTAATATAGTATTCGATATTATCGTCAATCCAAGTCACACTAGAATCCGTAAGAGCTCCAATTCCGCTTGCTAGCAAAACAGGCTCTCCATCAACTGGTGTTACAGTCATCTCAGAACTAACAGGAGAAGTCTCTTGAACAAATACAAATGGATTTGCTCCTGCAAATGTTAAAATAACACGTTCTCCCGTTTCTTTATCCACTTTATCTTGACTTTCAAGACTCGTATTTTTAGGAATATACATTGGATAAATAATATCGTCCATTTCACTTACTTCTTTTTCTGCTTTCACATTTTCACGTGCCACTTCCATATTGTTATTTAATGCGAAATAATTCTTTTTAAAGCTTGCATGATCATCTATCTTTTTAAATTTCATTGAAATACTAATATTTCCACTTTTATCATACACTTCTACAGTTTTAAAATTTAAACTTTTATCTAATACAATTTTTTGCTTTACTAAATTTTGATTGCTGACATAATTTACTTTTGTAGTAAATTCATAACCATTCTCTGTTATTTCAAACTCACGATCTTCTTCATTTTTCATATCATCTAATAATGGTTGTAAAATATAAGATTGAGAGCTATTGTATGGCCAGTCACTTTGAAATTTAAAACTTTTGT
This sequence comes from uncultured Mycoplasmatota bacterium, assembly GCA_949288035.1. Classification (GTDB taxonomy): domain Bacteria; phylum Bacillota_I; class Bacilli_A; order RF39; family UBA660; genus UMGS2016. The sequence goes on along the minus strand of CASEIJ010000021.1, from coordinate 5,464 downwards.
TTAAAGATGGTGTTAATACATAGACGCCATCATCATTACGCAATATAATTTGTTCATGATTATTGGTTTTATTTTTTAACAAGACACGAAATTGATTCTCTTTTTGATAAGAGACTGTTACATCATAGGCATATTGATCTTCATTACTATATATATTTAAATCTCCTGTTATTTGATAAGCATCCATTTTTTCTAACTTTTTCTCCAAATCATTTACTACACTTTTCGCACTTTCTTTCCCACATCCCGATAAAAGAAAACAACCACATATCAATATCAAAAAAGCAATACTCTTTTTCATTTTATCACCTCAATATTTCATTCATTAAATTATATGGAATACAATTTTGTTTATGAATGAATATTTTTTAAAATTTCGGATATGATAAAAAAGAAAAGAAAGGAAGGTATTATGGAAACATTACAAAAAATCGCATTAGTATTTACAATTATTGGTGCCGTTGTATGGGGAATTTATGGATTATTTGATATCAACATTGTTGCTTCCTTATTCGGAGACCAATCTATGATTGCAAGAATTATATATATTCTAGTAGGAATATGTGGCCTTATTAATATTGGAATCTTTTTTACTGATTTGGATCGAAAATAAAAGAATATATATCATGTGACTGATACATATTCTTTTTTTATTTTTTAACAATTTTAATTTTTACCTTTTTCGTTTTTGGAATATATTGAATACGAACATCTTCTCCCTCGACTTCAACTGGAACTTCATGTTCTCCCTCAGTATATCCATCTAAATCTAAATATGCGGTAATATCTTCCGTTTTAATAGTATCTAATACAGTATTGACACCTTTTAAAACAACTGAAACCTTTGTATCAGCGGCTGAAAGTCCCTGAACAGTATATTCATCACTCAAATTACGATATTCAATTGAAACATCATTTACTTCTTTATCAACTGATTTTCCAAGTTTTACATTAATTGTAATATTATTCACACTCATAGAACGAACTCCAACTGGTCGTTTAATTTCTTGTTTATATTGTCTATCAGTATTTAAATCTTTTACATCAATATATACTGGAACATATCTTAGTTTATCTAAAGCACTTTCGCTTCCATATACCGTAACACGTGATTCATTTGTCGTGATTTCACTAATCGCATATCCAAAACTAATTTCTCCATTTGGAATCACACGAATTGGTAATTCTTTACTTGGTGAATCAATCGTAATGTCTGCTGAAACTTTACTTGGTACAATTTCTACATTCACAGAATCACCATTTTTGTCATAGGCCTTTAAAGGAATATCATTCAATTCTACCGTTCCTTCTTCTTGCGAAACAAGATCTTCGATATCAACCAAAGCTTTCACTGTTGAAACTTCTTTTAAACGATGTTCAGCACCTTTAATAACCACTTTATCAGTATCTAAATTGACACTTTTTAATACCAACTTACTGTCTAATGAATCTTGATTTAAAATATCAGTATCAAGTGTACGTGTTTCTGATACTTTAGGATAAATCATAACAGTTGCGACACTTGGATTAACCTTATACTCAATAGATGGTAAAATTTGATTATATTTAATATTTACTTTATGCATACCTGGTTTCAAATCGGATAAATCCACAGTAATATCTTGTGATGGACTTTGTTTTGCAAAATATAAATCTGCTTTACGTCCTATGAGCGTCACATCTACTTTTTTTGGTAATCCTTCCACCACATATGCTTCCTCGTTATATGTAGCACGGACAGGTTGCTCTTTTAATATTTCTGCTGAATTTTCAGAAAATAACAAAATCTTCTGATCAATCACAACAAATACAATAATAGCCATAAATAGAGATAAAAATAACAATGTATTTGTTTTGGATAGCCAACGTTCAATTTTTTTACTTGATGCTTTAAAAGAATCGCTAATCCATAATACCACTTTGGTAATTGGAACTACAATACGACGATCAATAATCTTCCAAATATTACGAAAAAAGATTCTGAATGGTTTAAATATTTTCATTCTCATCATCCTCCTCTTCTTCCGTTGTAACAAATGCTTTCTTTGGACGTAATTCATCTAAAAGCATTAACTTAAATTCATCTAACGTTAAATTATAATTTAAAACACCACCAATAGCAATTGAAATTCTTCCTGTTTCTTCAGAAACCACTAAAGCAATACAATCTGTCTCTTCACTAATCCCAAGTGCTGCACGGTGTCTTGTACCTAAACGTTTACTGATTTTCATACTGTCACTGGTTGGAAAAACAGCTCCTGCACATGTAATCTTATCCCCTTGAATAATAACACCACCATCATGCATTGGATTATTTGGGAAAAATAAAGAAATCAATAAATCACTTGAAATATCAGCATATATTTTCTTTGCCTTTTCAATATATTCAGTTAAACTATTGTCACGTTCTAAAACAATTAATGCACCAATATGGGCTTTCTTTAAATAATCAACCGCTTGAATAATTTCATATACCATTTTTTCACGTTCATCTACTGTCAAAACCTTATGACGTCCCAATAATTGACTACGTCCTAGCTGTTCTAACACATTTCGAATCTCTGGCTGAAAAATAATGATTAATGCAAGTGGCCCCCACATAATGACATAATCCAATAAATATCCAATTGTTACTAGATCTAATAAATCACTCACAATTTTTAATACAACAATAAACAAAATTCCTTTAAACAAAAGAATCATTTTTACATTTTTTCTTAAACTTTTTAAAATATAATAAAAAACAAGCCATACCAGTAATACATCTAGTAATCGTTTTCCAAACAGAATCATACTATCAAATGTCATATATTACCTCCATCTACACTATAATTCATTATACCATAAGTCAACCTACTTTAAAACAAAAAGAGACAAAGTCTCTTTAAATTTTCCATTCATCCATTTCATCCGTTGCTTCTTCATTTAATTTTGGAGCTGCAATTTGATCTTCCCCAGATGTAGTAACTTCTTCTTGTGATGGATTAGAAGCTCCATATATATCACTATCGTTAATTTCTTCTACAATCGGAGATGAGCTTGTTTCTTCTGTTGTTTTTTTCTCTTCTCCATTTTTTGTTTCTTCATCTAAACTTTCAAGTGGTTCTAATGGTTCCAATTGATTATCTTCTTTATCTACTGTTTCTTCTTTCTCATCTTTCTGAATATCTTCTGTTGGAATTGAAAAAGATTCTCCAAATTTTGGTTTTTCTACAGGTGCGAATAAAGACTCATCCACTTTCGTATCATCTGCTACATTAGATACAGGTTTTGCATCCATCTCTGCATTAGAATCATTTTCTAATTGTGGTTCTTCAATCTTTTCAGCAGAAACCGTATCCTTTGACATGGCAAATGGATCTTCAAATCCCAAACTATCTGCTGTACTATTCACTTCTGCTACTGGACTTACTAATGGAGTAACAGGAATTTCTGTTTTCGGATTTTCTTCTTCTTGTTTTTCTTCTTTCTCTACGATCTTTTTATGTTCTTTTTTCTTTTGTTTATTTTCATGGATAAAATCAGTTTTTTCAGCTAAATATCCAATTAATGCCATTACTAAAATAATAGAAATAACAATAATCCAAATATAGTTATTAATGATAAAATCCATAATTCCCCTCCTATTCTTATACTACTTTCAGTTTATCACATTTATCTTTTGATAACAAGCATTATTTATCTTTCTAAATAGTCAGCACCTTTAAATGGCTCTTCTTTCAATAAATTTGGATAATTTTGTTGACGTAAAGCTTCATAAACCATAATTGCAACAGTGTTTGATACATTTAATGCACGTACTTGATCTGTCATTGGAATACGCATACAATGCTCTAAATCATCTTTTAAAATTTCTTTCGGAATGCCAGTACTTTCTTTACCAAAAATAAAATATATATTTTCATTACAATCATGATAATCAAATGATGTATGTGGTTTTCTTCCATATCTCGTTAAATAATAATAAGTACCTGGATTCTTACTTTTAAAATCGTCGTAATTTTCATATACCGTATAATGACATTTAGAAATATAATTTACTCCACTTCGTTTAATACTATACTCATCCAATCGAAAACCTAGTGGTTTAATCAAATGTAAATGCGTATTGGTAGCAACACAAGTACGCATAATATTCCCTGTATTTTGTGGAATTTCTGGCTGATACAATACTACATGAATCATATTAATAAACTCCGTTTTTCTCTAAAAAATACTCTACATCTTGAATACTAGATGTACGTGAAACAGTATTCATTACATCCGTAATCATTCCATCATGGAAATACCACAAATTCGGTGTAACAGATAAATCAATTGATTGATTTTTTAATGTTTCTGATAAATATTTTTCTTCATAATCATCATAAATACGATTATCTGTAATCAAACTACTATCTAAATAAATAAATTCATTCGTTAAATTTTTACCAACAATGAAATCTTGCAACTCATTTTCCAAGCTTTTATTTTCGTCACTATCACTTGGCGCTAAATAAACAATCACATTGGGATTATCTAATAAATAACTAGATAACTCATCACTTTTTAACTCTGACACAACCCCATTCATGATATTGGATTTATCTGCGCTTTGTGACATTTGATACCATCTCATACAATATACAATAATTCCTAAACTAATGATAATAACAAATGCGAAAATAACATAATTCTTTTTGGGAATCTCTCTCATACTCATCCTCCTATTCCACATCTTCTTTTACTTCTACATCTTGAATGGTTACTACTGGTAATGTAATATGTTCTTCTGCTGCTAGTTCTTTAAAATTCTCTCTAAACTTTGCTAATTCCTTTACAATACTATCTGGATAAATACGCTTACTTGTCTTAATTGCCGTATAAACATCCTCCAAGGTAACTTTATCTTTATTTTGAAATAATGCATTAGAAAAAGCTTGTGTTAAAACTGATAAAGCAACATCCGGATACATAGCTGATAAGCCGTAAACACGTTTAAACTCTGAAGTGGCATCAACAATCGCTTCCATTAACATCTGTACAACATATCCATTGTATGCGAATTTAACACCCGTTTGTTTTTCCAATTTAGGTAGTGTCCCAATTAATATTTTAACAGTAGTATCACGATCTGGTTCCAAAACATCAATACGTTCAAAACGTCTCAAAAAAGCACGGTCACGAACAACATATGTATCATATTCAATCGTGGTAGTTGCACCGACTACTTTAATCTCACCACGGTCTAAACCAGCTTTTAACATATTTGCTAAGTCCATTGACTCACCCTTACCAATTAACGTATGAATTTCATCAATAAACAAAATAATTTTACTTTTATGCTTGAGCTCTTCTACTAATAAATGCATAATCATTTCTTCTTGATTTCCTACTTGTACTTTTCCAACCAAAGAACTAGAAACCAATTTAATAATATGATAATTCTTTAAAGCATTCGGTACATTTCCTCGTTGAATTAAAT
>CASEIJ010000020.1 GCA_949288035.1 uncultured Mycoplasmatota bacterium | reverse complement strand
ATTTAACACCAGTTTGTTTTTCCAACTTAGGTAGTGTCCCAATTAATATTTTAACAGTGGTATCACGATCTGGTTCCAAAACATCAATACGTTCAAAACGTCTTAAAAAAGCACGGTCACGAACAACATATGTATCATATTCAATCGTTGTAGTTGCACCTACAACTTTAATCTCACCACGGTCTAAACCAGCTTTTAACATATTCGCTAAGTCCATTGATTCTCCTTTACCAATCAACGTATGAATTTCGTCAATAAACAAAATAATTTTACTTTTATGCTTAAGCTCTTCCACTAATAAATGCATAATCATTTCTTCTTGATTTCCTACTTGTACTTTTCCAACCAAAGAACTAGAAACCAATTTAATAATATGATAATTCTTTAAAGCATTCGGTACATTTCCTCGTTGAATTAAATAAGCAAGACCCTCTACAATCGCTGTTTTACCAATACCTGGTTTTCCTACTAATAACCCTGATTTTTCTGGTGTCAATAAGACAATCATAAGTCGTTTTAATTCTTCTTCACGGGCAATCGCCGGATTGGTAACATAATTTTTTAAAGTAAGATCTTCACCATATGTATCTAACACACTAAATGATACTTCTCCATCCGTTGTATCTGTTGGAATCGTGGTAATAGATTGTACTGGTGACTCTACAGAAGTTGTATCATTCTCCAATACTTCTTGATGAGATTCCACATTGGCTTCTTCTGTTAAAGAACCAACACGCATACTATCTACTTCATTGATAGAGTTAGAGCCATCAATAAATTCTACCTTCTCCATATGATTCCCTCCTATTCCTCAATATAACCATTTTTTTCAAACATCGATATAATCACATCACGATCTTGATCTCCACGAATACGATTATAAGAACTCTCTTCTTTTCCGTTTTTAATAAAAACTGTCATTGGCGTAGCATTTCCATAACTAATTTTCGCATTTAATTTAGAATTTTCTGTTTCACTTAATTTACTAACATCTATAAAATAAACTTTTACTTGATATTCTTTAATCACACTATTTAATTTAGGCTCATATGTTGCACAATGGGAACAATTACTAGATCCAATAAATAATATAAAACTTTGTTTGTTATCTAACATTTCAAGTACAGTATTAAATGAAACTTCCTCATAAGTCGTATATTTAGAACATGCAGTGATAAATGCAATTGATAATAATACACAAAGTAGACATAACCATTTTTTCATTTTCATCATCCTTCACTTTACAATTATATACTATAATTTAAAAAATGAAAAGAGCTAAGCCCCGTTATAAAATAAAAATAGCCATAAAAATTTATGACTATTTCACAACCCCATAAGTAATAGTATCATTGAATTCAAATTCTTTATTTTTGAGTATTTTTTTTGTTCCTACTGTATCAGAAAAATACCAAATACGATTTTCATTTTGAAAAACAACCCCATCTTCACAATAAATTGCACGATCTTTTGCCGTCTCAAATAAATATGTCATTTGTTCTAATGAGTCATCCATACTACGATATACTTTATAATGATTATCTTCTCTCTTCCACAGATAATAATAATTAGAACGGTCATCAAACACCAATGTTTCATAATCAGATTCTCTTACAATATTACTGGAAATAAAGTATAAATCAGAATTTAAAGCATCATAAATATTGCGGTTTTCAAACTCTCCGCCATTATAATACTGAATCATTCCTTCTTCATTATTACATTTATGTACTAATTGATCATTTAAATCAAAATAATATTGAATCCGATTACTACGATCCATAATATAAACACGATCTTCAACAACACCTTGAATATAAGAGTCAAAAGAAATTGTAACGGGCATTGTAATCTGATCAACTTTACCAGTACTCATATTTACTAAATACCATTTTTGAAAATCATACGATTCATCATAATCAGCAACTAAATAATAGCCATTCACAAACACATGTAATGGTTGATCGTAATGATCAGAAGAAAACAAAGTAATCTGCTCTAATTGACCATTCATGTCGATAATCGAAAGTCCACGATAAGTACTCATTCCTATTTTTTTAATTTCTGAAGGTAAAGTATTTTCAATCTCTATTTGAGCTTCTTCTTTACTTCCATCTGTTTGTGGCATAAATTTTTTCAATTGTTTCAAATATTTCTTATCTACTTCTATATCTAATTTTGTATCATTTAAACGAATTTCATGATATGGATATAATATTTTAGTATGATTGTCCCTACAAACCATATCTGTCAATATTTTCTCATCTTGAAAAATTGGTAAATAACAATCATATTTGTTTGTCTTAATTGTTTTGATATCTTGGATAAATTGCTGATGACCTTCTAAATCTTTGGCCCAGATACGAAAATGATAATCTTCTTTCTCTATGTATATACGAAAGTCATAATATTCACTTGTTTTCTTTGTTTTAGTATATCTTTTTTCTTCTACAGTCATTGCATTTCCATCATTCATAATTTCATAACGATATACAGTATTACCTCGGAATATAAAAAGAATACCCTTTAATAAAAAATAAAGCAAAAAAAGTCCAACCATAGATATAAATAGTTTTTTCATACAACACCTTCTTTCTATGATAAAGGAGCAAAAAGGCGTAATACCTTTTGTAATGCTCTTACAAAAATACTCCGTTTTTTCATATCTTGTAAATAAAGTTCTCGACTATGTTTCATATCATCAAGGAATGCTTTTTTATTTTTCAAAGCAAACTCTTTTTGATAAATAAGTGCATTTAACTCATAATCCAACACAAAAGAACGAATATCGATATTACAACTTCCTATATTAGTAACAAAATCATCAACCACAATACTTTTAGCATGTAAAAACCCTTCTCGTAAATATATTTTCGCACCTACTTTTAACAACTCTTCAGCATAAGATAAAGTAATCCCATATACATATGGTTTATCTGGTTTTTGTGGTAACATGATTCGCACATCAATTCCTGATAAACAAGCCATTCTAAGTACAGTTAAAAATGTATCATCGGGTACCAAATACGGTGTCTCGATATAAATATATTTTTTTGCACTCATAATCATTTTGATATATGATTCTTTAATATATGATGTTTCACTATCAGGACCACTAGATAAAATTTGAATTCCCATATTATTTTCTATTGTAGATGGCGCTACAGACTTATCAAAAATATCTTCTATAAAAAAAGGTTGCTGATTGGTGATATCTTGTTTATAAAGAAAATACCAATCAAATAAAAAACGTAATTGCATAATCGATACACTATCTCCAACCAAACGGATCGCACTATCTCGCCAAGGACGAATATGGGAATATTTTGACAAATAATCATCCCCAACATTAATACCACCCGTATAAGCAATTTTACCATCAATTACGACAATTTTACGATGATATCGATAGTTAAAGTGAAACCATGTACGAAATAAACTCGGTAAAAATGGAAGTACCTGTCCACCGGCTTCTTTTAACATTTCAAAATCTTTGATATGCGCCTTCAGACACCCTAATCGATCATATATTAATTTTACTTGTACTCCCTCTCTTGCCTTTTCTGTTAATAATTGTAATAATTCCTGTCCAATTTGATCCTTGGTTTTAAATATAAAATAGGCAATATGAATACTTTTTTTCGCATTTTTGATATCTATCAATAAATCATCAAATTTTTGATGGGCATCTGTATATAATTTACAATCATTTCTAAGGGTCAAAAGACTACTAGAATTTTTTTCATTTAGCATAATCATATCTTGATAATATTGATATTCTTTAGGAAGAGATCCATTATGATGTAATTTTAAAAAAGCTTCCTTATATTCTTCTTCTACTTTTTCTAAAGAATATTTTCGTGTCATCAATTTTAATTTATAAGTACTCCCTAACATGAAATATAAAAGTAAGCCAAATACTGGCATAAAAGTTAGTACTAATAGCCATGATAAAGTTACTGTTGGTGTTTTCTTTTCAAAAAACAAAAGCAATACAACAGCAATGAAATTAATGACATAAATTGATAAAACAAACACTAAGCTAAAATCCATCATACCACCAATATTAGTATAACACAGAAAAACACGATTTTAAAAACCGTGTTCTATCATATTTTATGATTCATTACATAATCTAAATAAATTGCCGCCATTCTCATCATTGGTAAAAAATGAAATTGATTACTAATCTCTTCTTGATGATCTTTTAATTGACACCAATACTTTAATATAATTCCGATATAATTATCTAGCTCGTTTTGTTTTAAATCTTCTTTGATTGTTCCTATATCTAATAGTTTCGTTTGATTAAATATTTTCTTTAATACATGATGGAACTTTCGTGCTGTATAAATCTTTTCTTCGGAAATGGAGAAACTTTTCCCCAAAAAATCTATGATTTCTAAAACAAATAACTCTAAATCTTGCGATTTATTTTTGATATATTCTTTTTGTT
>CASEIJ010000019.1 GCA_949288035.1 uncultured Mycoplasmatota bacterium | reverse complement strand
TGTACCATATGCAGGAGATGTAATAAAAGCAATAGGAAAAGCCATAGTAAAAGGTGCAGACGATATAATTATAACTCTTTTAAAGAAATTAGATGCAGAAGATGTATACAAAGCATTTATAAAGTTTTACAACAAAATAAATGAAAGTACAGAAGAAGCAATAAAAATAATAAATCAATGGCTATTAGAAGCAGAAAAACGATACAACGAAACAGATTTATCAGAACTAATAAGAAATGCAAACGAATACATAAGAAAAGCAATTGAGTTTATACAAACAAAAATAGATGAATTTGCACAAAAGATGTTTGGAAAGGGAAATGTAGCAACAGTTGTAGAAAGTGTAAAGAAATCTCCAGAGGAAATACTACAAGAAGCAGGATATAAGAAGGGAAAATTAATACAAGATAATGTTTCTGCTAAAAATGAAAAGGCGAATACCATATCACAAAAATATCTTAAAAATTTGAATAAAAAATCAGTAAAAAAGATAACCCGAAGAGAAGATGGCTATGAAATATTAAAAAGATATGAAGAGTATTTTGGTGATAATGTTGAATTTGTAAATGAACTTATTGAGAATACTCCGGGTAAAGAGATTTATGTTGAGCCGGAAAAGCTGATATTAAATTATTTGTCAACAAATAAAATTAATGTTGATTCAATTAATATAAAACAAATTATAAATAAGAATACAAATTTTAACGAACTAAAGAAAACAATTGATTTAATAAATTCAAATGTAAAAGATATAGATCCAAGTTTATTAAAGTCAGTTCCTTTAGATACGCCTGTAAATAAGCAAACAGCATATATGAAGGAATTAAATGCAATTCTTGAAAAGAAAGGTATGACTCTGGAAAGATATAAAGAAATTGTATTGCGAAATATTGATGATACATCAAATCTACCACGAGAAGGCTCTGAAGAATTAAAACAAATAGCAGAAACAATTCGTTCTATAAGAGAAGAAGTTATAGGAAAAATGAATAAAGATGTTGAGTTTAGAAAATATATAACTCAGCAAGATTTAATAAAATATCTTAATGGAGAAAAAAATACTATAACTGGTTTTATAGCACGAGAATGTGATGCAAATATCCTTGATAACTATAATGAAATCTTCAATTCTTTTAGATTAGATTATCCGAACACGGACTATAATCCAAAAGTAGATAATTTTATTGCTTATGTAAAATTTAAGGTAAAAGAAGCAGGGGAAATTGATAAAATAGAAATACCTTACTCACCTAAATTTGGAGGAACAAATACATATGATAAAGCACCTTGTTCTGGTACCGGTATTTTAAATTCTAAAAATGGTTTAATAATTCCTGAACTTAAAGTAAAATATAGGGAAAAAATTGAATTGTTAGATGGAGCAGAACTACATATTCAAACTAGAGATGGAAAAGATATATTAATAGGGGTATTCTCTGATGAGAGATTTATACCACAAGGAGAATAAAGATGAGAACAAAATATGATCAGAATAAGTTTGCGATATATAAAGGAAAAATATATTCTGCATATATAAAAGAAGGTTTTATAAGGCTTCGCTCTTATGATATTAAAGATGTAGAAGAAAATGGATTTGAAGAGTATTTTTCAACTATATATAGTTCTGAATTAAAATGTATAAAAGATGTTTCACCTTATGATGTAACAGAATATTACGAACAAAGATTTGAAGCAAAATACAAGGGTAAAAAAGTTGGAATTATGGAAGGAGATGACAATGAGGTAAATATTCAACCTGATCCAACTGATATAACTTATGAAGAATTATTAAAATTGGGATTTGAACAGGTTGAAAAAGGTGTTTATGAAAAAACTTTACCAACATCAGATCTTACAGATATACACCCAATCAAAAAGAATTTATTAGATTATGCAAAACAAGATTTTGATGAAATTAATAAGTCTAAAAAATAATCAATATGAGAAAAAATACGATCAAGAATCATTTGCAGTTTATAAAGGAATCACATTTTATACATATTATACATGCAGTGGTTATATTGTTTTACTGACTGAAGATGAAAAACTAGCAAAAAAGTTCGATTTTTTGCAGGATGATGATTCATATTACAAAGAAGTTTCCCCTTATGAAGTGACAGAATATTATGAACAAAGATTTAAAGCAAAATATAAAGGAAAAAGAGTTGGAATCATGGAAGGTGATGATATTAAGGTTAATATTCAACCGAATCCAGAAGATTTTACTTATGAGGATTTAATAAAATTTGGATTCAAGCAGGTTGAGAAAGGTGTTTATGAAAAAACTTTACCAACATCAGAACTTACAGAGCTTAACGTCATCAAAGATGATTTATTGGAAGATGCAAAGATAGATTTTGATGAATTTAATAAATCTATGTAGTTTTGAGAACGATGAAACTATAAATGCGATACAATTGACATTCCATATAAAGACTATCCAGATTTGCGGACTCACTTAGATATTTTAATTGTAGGCAAAGGTACAAATACAATAAACATTTCTGAAATGGTAAAACAACAAGTTGCAGAACAGATAAATGAAAATAAAACTAGTTTTGTACAAGATAATACTGTTATTAATGAAAGAATTGCAGTAGAAGCTTCTTCTAACCAAAATTCTGTAACACAAAATGTTCTACAAACAGAGTCTGTAGAATATTCTTTAGAAACTAAAAAGCCAAAGGTTTATAGAAAAGTTGAACAAACACCAGAAGAAATAAAGATGGCAAAAATGAACGCCAACTACGAACACGACAAAGCAGTTTTAGCAAAAGAAGACCCAATGTTTGCAAAGAATCAGTTTTGGGATGTAGGGCATGCAGAAGGAAATGGGGAACTCGACAGGAATTCTTATAATAATATGATTAATAAAGTAAAAGAAGAATCCCTTATGAAACTTGATGAAAAGAATGAACAGAAGTGATAGCAATGAAAGACTACGAAAAATTATTAGAATATTTGATAAACATAGTGAAGATTGCCAAGGACTCTAATGGAAATATATTCCAAATAAAAGAGAATTCGTATACTAAAAAAGAAAACTCTTTTATGGAATATAAATTAAAGGAAAAAACAGTTAGCAGAAATATAAATAATGATAGAGTTTTTCCAGTTGATAACCAAACTCTTGACGAGTTTTATAATGAAACAGAGATGAATTTAGACTATGCGATAATACATACTGGTTCATATGCAGATGAATTAACAAGGTCATTACACACATTGGCATTAACAGTAGGGAAAGATATATATTTTAGAAACAAAGCCTACAAACCGGAAACAGAAGAAGGACGAAAAATACTGGCTCATGAGTTAACACATATCCATCAGCAAAAAAAAGATATTTTAAAGGGTGAAAGAACAAAAGAAAGTTTTGAAAAAGAAGCTGAAAATACTGAAAAACATTTTGAACATCAAACAGAAAAAATAAAAACAGTAAAAATAGGAAATAATGTATATAAATTGAATGAGCATGAATATAAAAAATTCATGGAAGATATAAAAAATATAATTGAAGAAGAAGTTGAAACAAAATTAAGAAGATTAGATGAAGAAGAAAGTTTAAAACTTCTATACACATATAAAGAAATGCTAGAAAACAGAGAATTTATATGGCAACAATAACCAGAACAGAAGCAATAGAACAAATACAAGAAGTCCTCAAAGCTTATGAAAATAAAATAAAGGATATAAGGTTTGATACAGAAAAATTATCTCCGGAAGGAAAAAATATTGTAGATTCATATTGTAGTAATGAAAAAAATGAACAAGTATTGGTAAAAAAGCTTATTCTAAAAAGAAATTTTTTAAGAAAGTAAATGAAACTCAATTATTGGAGTTTTATAAAGTGTGTTATGAATTAAATAAAAATTTAAGCTTAGATGTAAAAGAATTATTATTAATAACAGCCATAGAAGAAGATGAAGAAAGTTTTTGGGAATCATTTTGGGGAGCATTACAAGGAGAATTTAACGAAGATCCAAGCGGACTATCAATTATGCTTGATATGGGGTTAAATTTTATACCATTTGTAGGACAAGCTCTAGATGCAAGAGATATATTGGCATGTTTAGATAAAATAATAAGACAAAAACGTACCAAAGAAGTGATGATATGGGTAACATTAGTATTAACAGCAATAGGATGTGTACCATATGCAGGAGATGTAATAAAAGCAATAGGAAAAGCCATAGTAAAAGGTGCAGACGATATAATTATAACTCTTTTAAAGAAATTAGATGCAGAAGATGT
>CASEIJ010000018.1 GCA_949288035.1 uncultured Mycoplasmatota bacterium | reverse complement strand
GTTAATACCTGATAAAAAGACGGATCATTTTCTCGATAAAATGGAAGTATTTCTTGATATAATGCTTCTGCTGTTAAGCGACTCATATAAGTTCTTGATAAAAATAACAGTTTTGTTAAATCAAATAAACTTCCTCCTACACTCATTTTCTTCCATGTAAAATTAAAATCTGATATACTTGCTTGTTTATTACTTAAATAATAATCTTCAAAAGAAGTATTTAATAAGGTAGCTAAATAGATTTTAATCGCATTGGTAGGAATTCCTTCTTCTTGATAAAAAGACATGGAACACTCTTTATCATATCGTTTAGAAAGTTTACGAACACGTTCTCCTATCTTTTTCGTAAGAGGGGCAATATGAGCATACTTCGGTGGTTTAATTCCTAATAAACGAAATATTTGTAAATGAACAGGAACACTAGATAACCACTCATCCCCTCTTACAACATGGGTTGTTCCCATTAAATAATCATCTACAACATGGGCAAAATGATAGGTAGGAAGACCATCTTGTTTTAATAAAACAATATCCATATCATTGGATGGTAATAAAATTTTACCTTTAATACAATCTTTAAATTCAAACTTATTTTCAAAATTACCATTCGCTTTTAAACGAATCACATAACTATCTTTATTTTCTAAATGTTTTTGAATCTCTTCAAGTGACAAATCTCTTCCTTTCGCATACTTGCCATAATAACCAATTCTTTTCTTTTCCTTTTCTTGCAATTTACGCAATTGTTCCAATTCTTTTTTTGATTCAAACGCTGGATATGCATATCCTTTCAATATTAAATCATAAATAAACGCTTCATATATTTCTTTTCTTTCTGATTGAATATACGGCCCATACTTTCCACCAATGGTTGGTCCTTCATCAAATAAAATATCTTCTTTTTTTAAATCTGAAATAATGTTTTCAATCCCATTTTCTACTTCTCTTTTTTGATCTGTATCTTCAATTCGAAGATAGAATATCCCCTTACTTTGATGTGCATACACATATGACACAAAACTCGCATATAAACTTCCCATATGAATAAATCCTGTCGGACTCGGTGCGAAACGAGTTACCATAGCTGTTTCATCTAATTCTCTTTTGGGATACATTTCTTCATAATAAGATCTTGTATGCTTTAAATGAGGAAATAATAAAGTTGCTAGTTTTTGATTATCCATAACGTTCTCCTTTATAAAAAAAGCAACATAAATGTTGCGAATCTCTTATTGGCTGCCCCAGTTAGATTCGAACTAACGAAATGTCGGAGTCAGAGTCCGATGCCTTACCGCTTGGCTATGGGGCAATCACAATTACATTATATCACGATTTTATAACTCAGGAAAGAAAATATTCAAAAATATAAACAATATGTTATAATGGAAATATGCAGGAGTGGTGGAATTGGTAGACACGCAGGCTTGAGGGGCTTGTGGATTTTATCCGTGTGGGTTCAAGTCCCATCTTCTGCACCATAATAATGATTTAAATTACCATTTCTAGAAAGAAGGGAAACATATATGGCAAATTATCGTGAAGTCATCGGTGTCAAAAACCCAAAAAAAATCAATAGACAAGATTTAATCGATATGTTAAATCAATATAAAAGTATACTAAATGATAAAACGATTACTTATTTAGAAGATTTAATAAACTTAAAATACTCTGTCGTAATAAATACAGATACGAAAAATAATCAACGATTAAAAGAGTTAATTATATACCAAAAAATTGCTCTTTATAATATTTATTGCTTAACAAAAAAATGTTTAGATAATAATCAAATTATGATGAAGGATTATATAGATCAAGCATGGAATAATCATTTATTGAATGGTTATTTAGAACATGATATTTTATTAGAAATGAATCTGAGTGAAAATGATAGTATTGTAACTATAAATCTATATAATATTATAAATAGTCAAGAAAGAAATATTGCCGAACTAACACGTTTAAAAGAAAAACTACAACATTTAAAACAACATCCTTCATATATTACAATGCCTAAAATATCTTCTTATATAACAGAAAATGGTGAAGAAAATTTAATATATACTATGCCCTATCAAAATACGATAGATACCTTACAACAAAAACACTTAGAAAATGATATCATACAAATGAATCAACAAATTCATTCTCAACCTAACTTAGAAATGGAAAATAACTTACAAAGAAAACACCAAGCTTATCAATCATTACTTCAATTTTATCATTTAAAAGAAGATGAAATGAAAACAATTCCAACTGATTCAAAAGTACAAAAGATTTTAACTTATCAAAGAAATGGAATTCAATTTATTACCAATACAAAATATATTTAAAAACTACTTTCAAAAATGAAAGTAGTTTTTTATATAACTCATCTTTTATAAATGATATACTTTTTCTTCTTCTTGATAATATTCTTGTTCCATTTCTTGACAAAGGTCGATTAATTCATGGCGTAATTGCTGATATTGTTCTTTTAATTGATAATTAACACTATCTTCATAATGATGTTGTTCTTCTTTACTTTGAAATTTCTTTTTCTCATTTCTAAAATCTAATGAATATAAGTTTAAATTTCTTTTTTCCTTTTCCAAGCGTTTTTGTAATTCCATATTAATTTGATCTAAAATGGAGTATTCATCAAGACATTTTTTTTGCAATTTTTGATAATGACTTCCAACAGTAATACCACCAGTAAACAAAGCAACCCAGCTTAAAAGAGCAGCATTAGAAATAAGTGGTGTTAATGGCGCAAAACCAATTACAAGGGTAAAGAAAAGTAATGTTGATAGGATTGCAATCAAACGTCCAATCCACTTTTTCTTTCCGAGTAATGTTTCATCATTTGCACATTCATGTTGTAGCATTTCATTCTTGTTAATAAATTTCTGATAATGTTCTATTTTATTTTGTGATTTTATATAGTTTACATTATTCTCTGTTAATGGCATAGAATTTACTTTCGCATCTTTGGAAATTGTATACATTTTATTTCCTTGAATATTAATTTTATCGATCATAATATCCCCCTTTTCTCGTTAGTGAGGTATATCTTACCACAAAAAAAAGGGAAATGCAAATTTACCCTTTCAATGCTTTTAACATTTTTTTCCATAATCCTTCAGATGAATAATTTAAAATACCAACTTTATAAATACGAAGTCCATAACGAATTAATAGGAAGTTTGTAAGCAACACTAAAATAATGGCGATAATTACTTCTAATATACCAAATTGACCAATTACTAATAAAGATGGTGCTAAAATAGCTGAAATAAATGGAATAAAACCTAATATTTTAATAAAAATAGAACCGCCAAAGACATTGGCCAATATTGCTAGATAATATCCAACTAAAGAAATGATCATAATTGGTGTCTGTAATTGTTGGAAATCTTCTATATTTGTTGTCATACTTGCTAAAATACCAGCTAATAATGAATATGCGATAAATGTAACGATCATTAAGATTAAAGTAAGTGGTACAATATAAACTAATTTATCTAGAACACCAGATACTTTTAAAGCATCAATAATACCTGTAAAACTACTACCCATACCACCAAGAGGATTTCCTCCACCAAGTAACAAACGTAATACAACACCTACAATCGCATATACAACAAGTAATGCCCCTTGAATTAATATGAAGGCATTTCCAGCAATCATTTTAGAAAAGAAATGCTGTTTTGGTGATACATTAGAAATAATAATTTCCATTCCTCTCGTTGTCTTCTCATCATTTACTTCCGCACCAATCATCTGTACTAAAAATAAAGTTAACATGAAAAATGGTAAAATCACAACAGGAAAGACAGTAGACATAATAATGGATGTTCCCTCTGCTTGTGGGGTTTTATCTTTTGTTAATATGACTCTTTCAATTTCTGCTTGACTATATATTTTTTCTAAAGTAGATACTGGAATATTAGAATTTGCTATCGCTACAGCCATTTTTGTACTATTAACTGCTTGATTGATTACTTGCGAATCAGTAGTACCTAAATAATCTTTAGAAATCAACGTTGTTTTAACAATTTGTTCAGGGTCATTTTCAAAAATAATTACATAATTATGTTTATCTTTCTTTGCTAATTTTTTAGCTTCTGCTTCACTTTTGGTAAATTCTTTTACAATATAATCAGATTCTTCTTGTTTTTTTGGTTGTTCTTTTTGTAATGCTGTTTGTTGATCTTCTGTTTGTAGGGTTGTGTTGGTCACTTCTAATTGTTGTTTAAAAATATCATAAGTTTCCATTCCTGTTTTATCAATGACATAAATCGTCTCTTTTTGGTTAAAATCACCACCAAAAGCTTCTATAATATGATCGATATTAAAAGCACAGGCAATGGCTACAAATAGTAAAATATTAGCCCATAAAAACCATTTTGTTTTTACTTTTCGTTTTAAACTCATACCAACTAAAAACCAGAACTTATTTGGTTTCTTTTCATTATTTGTCATATTCTTCACCTACTTTCGCTACGAAAATTTCATTCAATGATGGCTCTTCTACCACAAATTTCGTAACATGTTTGGCATATTTAGAAACCACTTGAAATACTTTATCAATTACTTCATTATCTCGAATCTTCACTTCATATTCATCTGGTCTAACATCTACAGAAATAACACCATCTACATCTTTTAATTTTTCTGGTTCTATCTCTGCACAAATAAAAATATTCTTCTTGCGATATTGTTCTTTAATATCGTGTAAATATCCCTCTATCACAGGTTTACCATGTAACATAATGACTAACTTTTTACAAAATAATTCCACATGTTCCATACGATGTGATGAGAAAATAATCATACTTCCTGATTCACTCATACGTTTAATTTCATTTTTAAATAATTCCACATTAAATGGATCTAAACCACTAAATGGTTCATCTAAAATGAGTAATCTAGGTTCATTAATAATTGCTGTAATAAATTGCACTTTTTGTTGATTTCCTTTTGATAATTGTTTAATTGGTTTATCAATATATTCAGGAATCTCAAAACGTTTTAATAACTCTGTTAAACGGCTGATAATCTTGTCATGACTCATCCCTTTTAACGTTCCATAATAAATACATTGTTCCCTTACTGTTAGTTTTGTAAGTAAGCTTCTCTCCTCTGTTAGAAATCCAATCTGATCCGTAACAGAATAGTCAATTGCTTTTCCATCCAATGTAATTTTTCCTTCACTTGGTTCTAAAAGTCCCATAATCATACGAAATGTTGTTGTCTTTCCAGCACCATTTACACCTAATAAACCAAATATTTCACCTGGTTTTACTTCGAATGATAAATGATCAACTGCTAGAAAATCTCCATAGTATTTTGTAATACCATCTACTTTAAGCATGTCCTCACTCCTATTCATACAAATACATTATACTAAATTATAAACTATTTGAAAAGCAGAAAAAAAGACTTAATGTAAAAGTCTTAATATATCATTAAATGTAATTACTACCATCAAAATCATTAAAAATACAAAACCAATCGCATGGACAGTATTTTCAATTTTTGGTTTCACAGGACTTCCTTTTATTTTTTCAATAATTAAGAATAATAATCTCCCCCCATCAAATGCTGGTATTGGTAATAAATTAATAAATCCAACATTTAAACTTAAAAATCCTACTAAATAAACAAGATTTAAGAAACCAGCTTTCGCAGTTTGATCTACAACACTATAAATACCAACAGGACCTGCTAGTGATGATAAACTTAATTTTCCAATTAATAAATACCAAATAATTAATATCATCTGATGAATCAAACTAAACATTTTAGTAAATCCATATTGAATGGCCATCCATACATTATGTACTAAATGATTTTTTAAACTAAAACCATATTGATAAGTTACTTGCCCATCTGTTTTTACTTTCTTTGGTGTAATTTGAATTGCTTGTTCTTTTCCGTCACGTTCAATTGTAACATTCATTTTATCTTTTCCATTTACTTGTACTAATAACATCAAATGATCACTAGAAACAATATTTTTATCATTAATTTTTAAAATGACGTCCCCTTTTTGTAACCCGGCTTTATAAGCAGCACTGTTTTTTGTAACTTCAGCAACAGTTGTCGTCTCCGTTGGAACTCCATTTACAAGACCTACAATAAAGAAAATAACAATGGCAAGTAAAAAGTTAAACATAATTCCTGCAATCACTGTTAAAAAACGTTGATACCATTTTTTATGAATCATTTGTTTTTCTTTTGGAATATCATCATCCTCTTCAATCTCTTCTCCTGCCATTTGAACATATCCACCAATTGGTAGAAGACGAATTGAGTACTCTGTTTCATCATTTTTACGGTGAAATTTTAATAACTGAGGACCCATTCCGATCGAAAATTCATATACATAAATCCCGGCTTTTTTAGCAAAGATAAAATGTCCAAATTCATGAATTAATACAACAATTCCTAGAATCAAGATGAAATAAATCAATGTCATAGCGTTTTTTCCTCCTTATAATAAATTCATGAAAAACATAAAGCCTAAAACAACAAATATAATACTATCTAAGCGATCTAATATACCTCCATGTCCAGGCATAATCTGTGAGAAATCTTTTTTTCCAAAATATCTTTTAATACTTGAAAATACTAAATCTCCGAACTGTCCCAATATAGATAAGAAAACAGTCGTTAAAATAATTCCTACCATAGATACACTAGGGTCAATTACAGTAACATAGTAACAAACACCCACTAAAGTTCCCATAACAGTTCCACCAATACTACCTTCCCAAGTCTTCTTTGGACTTACTTCTGGTAATAATTTATGTCTTCCAATTAACATTCCTGTAATATAAGCATATGTATCTGTAATGATTGTAATGAGTAACAAATAAATCACAAATGTAAGGCCAGCATTACGAAGCAAAGTAAATAAACTAAATGATGTTCCTAGAAAGAAAATTCCTCCAATTAAATAAAAGGCATCATTAATACTATAAAACTTACGATCATGATATACAATCACTGGTAATAAACAACCTAATATTAAAGCACTGACCACTTTATAATCCACAGCAAATACATTCTCATTATTACTCAAATTAAATAATACAATTAACACAATCAAAAGATAAGATACAAATTTCATAAAATCGGGAATTTTTTTCTTTGTCTCTTTAATATCTATAAATTCTTTGAGTGCTAAAACAGCTAAAATACAAACAGCAATATCAAATATCCAACCTCCAGTTAATAAAATAGGAATAAATATTGCTAAAGCAACAATCGCACTGATTAATCTTACTTTCATTTCTGATCTCCTCCAAATCTACGATTTCTTTTTAAATATTCATCAATGGCTTGTTCATATGCTTCTTCGTCAAATGCTGGAAAATAAGTATCTGTAAAATAAAGTTCTGCATAGCTAGCTTGATATAACATAAAATTCGATAATCTTTTTTCTCCACTGGTACGAATTAATAAATCAATGGGTGGTAAATCTTGATATAAGTAATGTTGAAATATCTCTGGTGTTAAATGCTCTATGTCTACTTTTTCACGAACAATTTTCTTTACAGTATCAACCACTTCATATTGACCACCATAATTTAAACACACATTAAAAATACCACCTGTATTATTCTTTGTATCTGCTTCTAAAGTACGAATCACTTGTAATACATCTGGACGAAGTGAAGTCTCTCTCCCTGAAAAAACAACTTTAATATTTTTATCTTGATAATATTTCTTCTCGGAACGAAATTTATGAACAAATAAATCCATAAGATAATTTACTTCTTCTTTACTGCGGTTAAAATTCTCAGTTGAAAAAGCAAACACACTCAGTAC
The DNA here is from genome assembly GCA_949288035.1 of uncultured Mycoplasmatota bacterium. Classification (GTDB taxonomy): domain Bacteria; phylum Bacillota_I; class Bacilli_A; order RF39; family UBA660; genus UMGS2016. The sequence goes on along the minus strand of CASEIJ010000018.1, from coordinate 1,508 downwards.
TTCTGTACCTTGATTCAAAATATAAGTACTAAGACGTTTGATATTATCAAAACCAGCTTTATGACCTTGTAATCCAGTAAGACCTCTTTCCTTGGCCCACCTACGATTACCATCTAAAATAATCGCTACATGTTTTGGATACTCTTTTTTTATCTCCATATCTTCACTACTCCAATACTAATATTATAATCGATTTCAATTACTTTTACAATTCTTTTAAAAAAAGTTTATATAACTAGACAGAAAAGAGACAAAAAAAGAGAACTAATTGTTCTCCTTTAATACATCAATTGCTTTACGCATTTTCATATCGTATTTTACCATTTCAATTCCACCAAATTCTTTTTTGAAATCTTCTACTTTCATTTGGTATTTATTTGCTAAATCTTCTGCTTCCTTTTCAGCCTCTTCATCAGATATTTCAATCTTCTCAGCTTTGGCAATCTCTTCTAAAGCAAAACGTGATAAAATACGCTTATTTGCTTCTTCTTTCATTTGTTCTCTCAGGGCAGCTTCATCAGAATTTGTAAATTGATAGAATTGTTGTAATGTAAGTCCTTGCATTTTTAAGTTCTCTTCATATTGTCTTAAAATACGACTTACTTCTTCTTCTGTCATAGCTTCTGGAATTTCTACTTTTAATCCTTCACATACCTTATCTAGTAAATCATCAATAAATTTATTTTCACTATCTACTTCTTTACGAGCTAAAATATGTGTCTTAATTTCTTCTTTTAATGATTCTAGAGAATCTACCCCTTCCATTCCTAGATCTTCAAAGAATTCTTTTCCTATTTCTGGAATCACAGTAGTTTTAACATCATTTACTTTTACCTTAAATGTAGCTTTCTTTCCTTTTAATTCTTCACTGTGATAATCTTTTGGGAAAGTCACTTCAATTTCTTTTTCTTCTCCTGTTTTCATTCCAATTAATTGTTCTTCAAATCCAGGAATAAATGTATGGCTTCCAATTTTTAAACTGTAGTTTTCTCCTTTTCCACCATCAAATGCTTTTCCATCTCTAAATCCTTCAAAATCAATAATAGCTGTATCTCCATCTTCTACTGTACCATTTTCCTTTGGCATAACTTCTGCATAACGACTTCTCATTTGTTCAATTGTTGCATTGATTTCATCTTCTGTTGCTTCAACCTTTTCTTTCTTTACCTTTAACCCTTTATATTTTCCTAATTTTACTTCTGGTCTTGTTGTTAAAATAAAATTAAACACAACTTTCTTATCATCGATAGATTTTAAAGTAATATCAGGTTGGGCAACCAATTCTTCATCTTTATGTTCTTCTAACATTTTAGAATATGCATCAGGAAGTACAATATCAGCTGCATCTAAATATAATGATTCTTTTCCATATTTCTTTAAAAAGATTTCTTTAGGAGTTTTTCCTTTACGGAATCCATCTATTTTTACATTTTTTACAGCTTTTTGAAATGCTTTATCTAATGCTTCTTCCCAATCTTTTCCTTTTACTTCAATTGTAAATTCTTTTT
>CASEIJ010000017.1 GCA_949288035.1 uncultured Mycoplasmatota bacterium | reverse complement strand
CAAGACTTTTGAAGTAGAAAAAGTTAAAGGTTTATCCAATAACAATCTACTTAGAATGGTAGTAAATGCAAATGATTTAGTGGAAGTCACTTTTGAGACATTATTAACACAAAATTCATTCCAGGGATGTGCTTTAGTTATACGACAAGAATTAAATCAAAGGTTTCAAGAATGTTTTACAGAAGACTTATTTCACGATTGGTTAATTAACTTATTGGCAGCAGAACAAAAAGGAATGTATTTTTACAACAAATCGTTGTTTCTTTATAGGATTCACGGCAAAAACACAATAGGGATTAATGAACAGGAGCATTACACGAAAAAAGAACATGCGCAAAAAAGAAATGAGCTTAAAACAAGACTTTTATTAGCTCAATACCCTTTGGAAACTTTAAAAAAGTTAGAAAAAACAGAACCAAGATTATCGCAGTATCAACCAGATTATAAGAAACGAATGATGTTTTATCAAAATCATATTGATTATTTGACTAATGGTAATGTGATAAAGCTTTTTTTACAGAATTTTAGTCCTTATTACAAAGGAATGAAAACAAAAAAAGCCCGGATCATGGATTTGATTTTTGCGTTTAAACAAAAATTTAAATCCATTTAATTCCCTATTTTAGGAATATTTTATAACAATTCCTTGAGTAGGGAATTATTTGTCAATATACTATGAATGAGGTATGAAATGAATACAATAAATCCTTGTTATATTGCGATAATAGGAGATCTCATTGATTCCAAAAATATTGAGCATAGACAAGAAGTACAGACAAATTTATTAAATACTTTAGATAGGATCAATTCTAAATACTGTCAATCGATAGTTTCCAAATTTAAAATTACTTTAGGAGATGAATTCGAGGGTTTAATGAGTGTAAACGGTGATTGGATTTGTATTATAAATGAGTTGTTTTTTTCCCTACATCCAACAAAGATTCGATTTGGAGTAGGAGTCGGAAATATTACAACACAAATTCAAGCGATGAATATTCAGGAAATGGATGGTACTGCCTTTGATTTGGCTCGTAAGGCAATTGAACAATTAGCAAAAGAAAAACAAAAATATCGGGGAAATATAAATTATTTTAAAATTTATATTCATGATCAATCAAAAACGGAAATTATGAATAATACCCTGTCGTTACTTTCCATTTTATATAGTAGTTACACAAGTCGCCAAGTTGAAATTTTGCATGCTTATATGAATCATGAAATGAACCAGTTTAAAACGGCAGCCTTTTTAAAGATAGGTCAACCAGCGATCAGTAAAACATTAAAGAAAACAGAGTTTTATAAGGTGAAAGATTCATGGGATTTGTTAAATACATTAGTTATGAGTATCGAAGAAAATGGCTAAGTGTTTTTTTATTTTATATTATTGATAAATTATATTTTAGTAGACTTTTATGCTTTAAAGTTTTTACACAAATCAAAGATGGTTTTATATCCACTACTGTTAACTATTATTTTATTTATCTTTTATGGTCAAGTACAATGGTTGGATGTACTGATTATATCGTTGTTTTATTGGATGGCTATGCAATTTTCTGAAAAAATTATTCTGTTAAATCGGCGGTCATTTAAACTCAGTAATTAAAAAAATTTTTTATATGTTGGTTTCTTAATGAGCTATTCTTTGTTCCATACTGTACGTCTTAAACGTAGCGAGTTAAATTCTAACTTAGTATGGATTTTAGAACAGTTTAATATAGATGCCAATAGTTTTATACAATGGGTTCTTTGTTTATTGTTGATTCAAGAACCATATAGTTCTATGATTTAAATTGTTTTAAAGAAGTATGAATCCATTCATAAAGCAGATATAAATACTTTTCCTTCTACTGGTTCTTTGGTTGGGAAAATGGAACGCTTATTTATTTTGTTCATGCTTAGCTTACATCAATATGAAACACTTGGTTTTATATTGACTGCAAAATCCATTACCCGATATAAAAAGATTTCAGAAGATCCACAATTCTCAGAATATTATCTTATTGGGACTTTATTAAGTAGTTTATTCGTTATTATTTTGTTTTTATGTATATTTTCATAATGAATAACAGATGCTTAATTTGTTTAATCTATGATTTATGCTAAAATAAGACTGTTTGACTAATGAGGTGGTCGCATGGAAAATCAGAATGCAATTGAAGTTAGAAATATGTCAAAAAGTTTTAAGGTAGAATATGATAAAGCACATACCTTAAAAGAAAAAATGTTGTTTTGGCATAGAGGGAATTCAGAAGTTCATCAAGTATTAAAAGATATAAGCCTGGATATAAAAAAAGGTGAAACAGTTGCTTTGATTGGAACAAATGGTTCAGGAAAATCTACATTGTTAAAGTTGATGACAAGAATCATATATCCTAATTCTGGAAGTATAAAAACCTATGGTAAAGTTACTTCTTTATTAGAACTAGGGGCAGGTTTTCATCAGGACTTTACCGGCAGAGAGAATATCTATTTTAATGCTTCGATTTTTGGCTTAAACCGATCGGATATAGAAAAAAGAATTCAGCAGATCATAGATTTTTCAGAGTTAGGCCATTTTATTGATAATCCAATTCGTACCTATTCATCGGGTATGTATATGCGATTGGCTTTTTCAGTTGCGATTAATGTAGATGCGGATATTTTGTTGATTGATGAAATTCTTGCAGTAGGCGATCAACATTTTCAAGATAAATGTTATGCAAAATTGGAGGAGTTAAGAGATTCTGGGAAAACAATTGTTATAGTCACTCATAGTTTAGGTGTTGTAAAACAATTATGTCATCGAGCAATTTGGATTTATAAAGGCGAATTTAGACTAGATGGAGATCCAACATATGTCATTGATGAATACCTAAAACAAGTAGCTTTAGATCATAAGCAAGAACAAAAAGAGGCAATTGCCAAAGGAAAAGCCGTGCATAGAGGAGTTGTGTTTATTGATCGTCCTAAAGATTTTTCAAACATAAAGTTAACAAATGAAAATTTTGTAGTTGAAGGATGGGAAATCTCTAATTGTGAAGAGGCGCAGCTGAAAGTTTTGTTTGATGGAAAACTTATAGAAGATGTAAAACGTGTACCAAGGTCTGATGTTTATGAAGCCTATCAAGACGATTATGCTGGTTTTATTGATGCAGATACAATTGGTTGGAAAGCTTTTGTTTCTTTGAAAGGACAAAAAACAGGAGAACATAAAATAAATGTCCAATGTATTGGCTTGAATGATGAGATATTGTCTGAAAAAGAAATACAGATTAGCTTATCCTAGGGGGAAAGACAATGAATGTATTAAAAGAAATATATGAATACCGGGAACTACTGAAGACAAATATAAAAAAAGATATTCGAGGTAGATATAAGGGCTCGTTTTTAGGAATCTTATGGTCTTTTATTAATCCACTACTTCAAGTGCTGGTTTATGCTATTGTATTCCCTTTTTTGATGCGGGGCGCACAAGGAGACAATTATGTTATTTACTTGATAGCCGGTTTAATTCCTTGGACATTTTTTACAACAGTAATCAACGGAGGTACCACTTCAATTAAGGCTAATGCCGGTATAATTAAAAAAGTATATTTTCCAAGAGAAATATTATTAATTTCTCAAGTGGCCAGTGGTTTAATCAACTTTCTGATTTCCTGTATAATCATTATTGTATTTTGCCTTATTTTTGGAGTTGGCATTTCTTACCACATTATTATTGTTCCAATTATTGCCATAATTCAATCAATTTTGTCTTTAGGAATTATATTGATATTAGGTGCTGTAAATGTTTATGTTCAAGATATGGAATATATCATCGGATTTGTTCTAAATATGGGATTTTATGCAACTCCAATCATTTATCAATTAGACTTATTATCTGGTGCAGGGATTCTTTATACGTTAGTTTCTATAAATCCACTAACCGTTTTAGTATCAGCATATAGAGATGTTTTTATGTATCATGTTTGGCCAGATCCATTACCGTTATTTTTAGTATTGCTTCTTGGCCTTGCAGTTATGTTAATTGGCTATGGAATTTTTAGAAAGCTAGAAAAAGGGTTTGCAGAAGAACTATAATCAGGAAGGTACACTATGTCAGAGAATTTTAATTACAGTATTGATCGAGTAAAGTATAAAAAATTACCAAGTAAGAGCTATATTGAAATTTTGGGTTGGTGTATTGCCAAGGATCAATCAAATGTTGACTATTTGGCATTTATAAATGATTGTGAGGTTCCTTTAGAGATTATTAAATATAGCAGATCAGATCTTAGACAAGTCTTTAAAAAGAAAGGAATCATTTTAAAGGAAAGTCAGGGGTTTCGTATAGTTGTACCTTGCGGAAAAGATAAAGTGAATGCTTTTGTTTTATATGTAGTCTCTGAAGGACAGGTAAGGGAAAAAATATATAGTGTTTCTAATAATCAATTGTTACAAATAGAAAATGATTCAATGATTGAATACAATATTGATTCTTTTGAAATTGATGAAGAAAAGAACTTAGCAACCGCATGCGGTTGGGCTTTTTCACTGCAAAACGAAGAGGTTAGATTTTCTATTGAAAATAGCAGAAATGAAACTGTGGATTCGACATTACAGATAAATTTAAGATCGGATTTATTAGAAATGAGGATGATTGACAATAGCCAGAAATTTTGTGGTTTTCGAATTTCCTTTCCATATGATAAAAATGAATCTTATAATATTAGTTTTACATCCGATTCTTATCAAACGAAACAACATCTTTCTGTTGCGAGACATTCAAAATTGGCATTATTTCATGCCTATTTGAATGAGTTGAATGGTGAAAACATTTCAAAAGCTACAAAATATTTAAAAGAAAACGGATTAAAGAAATTTATTAGTCGTTTAAAATTCGGACCAAATACGAATTCTATGACATACCAGGATTGGTTTTTAGGACAAAGAATAACGGAAGAAGAATTACAAAAACAAGCACAAGTTAAGTTTTCTCGTGCTCCTAAAATCAGTATCATAGTTGCTACGTTTAATACAAAAGAGAGTTATTTGAAAGAAATGATTGATACAGTTGTTAATCAATCTTATTCAAACTGGGAATTATGTATTGCAGATGGAAGTAATACAGATAGTGTTATTCATTATATTGAAAAAAATTATCCAGATAGTCGAATTAAATATACGAAGTTAGATCAAAATTATGGGATTTCTGGCAACATGAATAAAGCATTGGAATTGGCAACTGGAGATTATGTAGGTTTATATGATCATGATGATATGTTAGAGCTTGATGCTTTATATGAAGTTGTAAAATCAATTCAAGATTATCCATATGATTTGATTTATACAGACGAAGATAAATTTGATGATAGTAAAAAAGAGTTTGTAGATCCAAACTTTAAACCAGACTATAGCCCGGATTTATTTAGATCGCATAACTATATTACTCATTTTTTTGTAGTCAATAAGAAAATTATTGACCAAGTTGGTGGAATGAGAAGTGAGTTTGATGGTGCTCAAGACTATGATTTTATGTTCAGATGTATTGAAAAAGCAAATGGAATTTATCATATACCGAAAATTCTATATCATTGGAGAATGCATCCATTATCGACTGCACAAAATCCAGAGAGTAAATTATATTGTTATGAAGCAGGAAAAAAGGCAATTGAAGAACACTATAAAAGAACTGGAGTAGAAGCAACGGTAGAAATGATGCCAAAGCCGATGTGGGGTATGTACCACACAATATACAGCACAAAAGACAATCCATTAGTATCTATCATCATTCCAAATATGAATCACAAAAATATTTTGGAAACATGTGTTAATTCTTTATATAATGTAAATACATACAAAAATTTTGAAATTATCATTATCGAGAATAACAGTACAGAACAGGATATTTTTGATTATTATGAACAAATTCAATTGGAACATGATAATGTTAGAGTGGTAACTTGGGATAAGGAGTTTAACTATTCTTCAATTAATAACTATGGGGTAGAATATGCGAAAGGAGACTATCTGTTATTTTTAAATAACGATACAGAGATGATCACAAAGGATGCTTTATCCGAAATGTTAGGCTGTTGTATGCGTCCGGAAGTGGGGGCAGTTGGAGCAAAACTTTTGTATGAAGATGATACGGTACAACATGCTGGTGTTGTCATAGGTTTTGGTGGTTATGCTGGTCATGTATTTAATGGTATCGATAAAGATGATTATGGATACATGGTAAGAGCTAGAATCAATTGTAATTACTCAGCGGTTACAGCAGCTTGTATGATGATTAAAAAGAGTGTTTTTAATAATGTTGGTGGATTTGATGAGCAATTCAAAGTAGCTTGCAATGATGTGGATCTATGTTTGAAAATTCGTAAAACAGGTAAATTAATAGTTTATGATGCTTTTTCTTTATGGCATCATTACGAATCTAAATCCAGAGGATATGAAGATAATCAAGAAAAAATTTGGCGATTTAACAACGAAGTAGAAAAATTCCAGAAGAAATGGCCAGACATCTTAAAAGATGGAGATCCATATTATAATACGAATTTTAATCTTAAAAACGGACCATTTAACCTAATATGACAAGAACGGAGGCTTTTATGGGGCTAAATATTATTCATGTAGGAGCTTTTGATATAGAAAATTTTGGCGACCTTCTTTTTCCAGATGTTTTAAGACACTATTTAGGCGAATATATTGATAATATATATTATTTTGCACCGAATAAATGTATTATGCCTAATACAGACATTCAAGTTAATTCTATTAAGGAAATAGATGAATTTTGTAGATTCCATGAGGTTGATGGTATAGTAGTCGGAGGAGGAGATTTAGCACATTTAAAGAAGGTTCCAATGCTAATCCCACAAGTTTCAGATGATTGGATTACATATGAACCTTTAAATTTGTGGATAACTTCATCGATGGTTTCTAAGAAGTATAATATTCCACTTGTTTGGAATGCTCCTGGATGTCCAATCCCTTTTTCTAAGGAAGAATCGAAAATTGTGTCAATTTTGATGAAAAATGTAGATTATATTACTGTTAGAGATGATGAAGCTAAAAATGTATTATCTTCTGCTGTTGATCCTTCAGAAATCAAAGTGGTACCAGATACAGTTTTTAGTATCAGTAAAGTAATGCCCATCAATACTTTAAATAAATTATTTTTTGATACAGAGATCCCTATTCAAAAGAAAAAATATATTTTTTTTCAAGGTAATTCAGCAATTTCAATTAATGATAGGGAACAAATAGCACATTATTTATATAAATTGCATTTAAAAACTGGAATGAATGTTTTATTACAGCCAATTGGTTTCTCGCTTGGAGATTTAGAAGTCATAAATGAGATAGCTTCATTTTATCCAGATGAATTTATAGTATCTTCAAAGCATCTAAATCAATTTCACATTTTATCTTTAATCGCAAATGCGAGTTATTATATTGGAACTAGTTTGCATGGCTTTATTGTGGCTAACTCTTATTCTGTTCCAAGTCTTGCATTTAATATTAATAAATATAATAAAACGATAGGTTTTGCAAAATTGATACGTCTAGAAAACAATGTCTGCTATTCAACGGATGAATTATTTGAAAAGGTTGAAGATATTACTCTAATCCAAAATCAACAAAAGCAATATTTACAAGAACGAATAGATGAGCATTTTAGCACAATTTTAAAAGTGATTCTTGAGTTTAGACAAAAAAAGGTTATTGAGATTAATAAAGTGTCAGATTGTATATTCGAAAATTGTGAAAATCAGCAAATTCAACGAATAAAAATAATGCAATTGCAAGAGGAAATTAGAAAAAAACAGCATGAAATCGAAATAATCGATAAGGAGTGTCATGATTATAAAATAAAGTACGAGCAAACGGTTAATTCAGTGTATTGGAAAATAATGAAGCCTTTTAGAACAATTATAGGTGTTTTAAGAACTCTAAAATCAAAATAGATATAGATTGTTTTAGGCTCTATGATATTTTATGTTGTGGTGTAGCAAAAGGAGAGTTTATGATTGATTATATTATAGGCAGTATAAGCCTAGTAGGCTTTGTATTCTTTTTAGTTTTGTTTGGGACTTCATTGTATAAAGATAATCAAGTAAGTATTCCAAAGCGAATTGTATTAGCATATATCGTCTATAGTTTTTTTAATTGTATTGTATTAATCCCAATCCAAGTGCTTAATTTACCTTGGCTGAGTGCTTTTCTTTATATGAACATTGTTCTTATATTATGTATACTTTATTCTGTATACACCTTAAAAAAATGTAATATAAAAATAATTGACGAAAGCGTTTTAAATTTTTTAAAGAGATATTATTTTCTTGTAGTAATAACAGGATTACTATTTGTTATATACTTGTTTCAGTATGATTTAATTTGGATAAACAATCATCTAGATGATGGCTATTATCTGGTAAAAATTGCAACTTTACCATTTACTGAAAATCCGTTTAGAACAGATTTTGCGACCGGGTTACCTGCCGCTGATGGGTTTAATTCTTACTTGTTAAGTTCTTATGAATTAGAAGCATCAGTGTTTTTGTATTTGCTGAGAATTGATCCTGTAATTTTTTGTAGAGTATTTCTAAACATTTTCAATTACTTTTTATTCGTTTGTACAATTTATTGTGTAGGTGAATTTATAGTAGAAGCAACACACGCAAAGATGAGTAAGAATTTTATACAGTATTTTAGCATAATTTCAATATTGTTTTCTTTTGAATATACATTTTTACAATCTACTGGATTATTTGTAGTACAGGATTCCTGGCAATATAGTTCAGCTATGTGGTATGGCAGCTCTATAGTAAGAACAATGGGAATATTTTGGATTATTATACCTTTTCTAAATCTTCAAAAGATAACAATGAAAGTAATTTTAAAAGTAGCAGGTATAGGCCTTGTATTACTTAGTAGGTCAGCTATAGCGATTCCAATTGTAATTGTATCTTGTATTTCATATCTATTGTCATTTTTACTGACAACAGATTGCAAAAAAGGAAAGCTACCTTTTATATGCGTGTTTTCAGTTGTTTTAGCAATAGGAATAGTTTTACCAAATAAACAAGATGTAAATGAGTTAATTATTAATGGATTTCTTCAAAACAAATTTTCCATTATTTTATGGCTTGTGATTTTTACTTTATCATTGGGCTGGATTAAATACAGAAATACTAAATTAAAAAGGCTTTTTTTGGTAATGCTTTTCATGTTTTGCTTGATTGTTGTTCCTCAATTGAATGATTCTTTTGAATTATATTCTATATATTGGTTTCCAGCTTTACGGGCACAAACTTGTTACATTTATTCATTGACAGTTACTTCTTTTGTAATATTTAGTTTGTTTTTGTACGATTTATTAATTAAACGCATATTTAAAGTGGTGTATAGTCTTCTTTTTTTTGCATTATTATCTGGATCTATTTTTTCGATTTCCATAGTTTATGGCTCCCCTATTCGCATACTGAAAACGATGTATAACAATTGGCATATTATGCCCAATTGCACGGTACAAATATCAAAATCTTTAGGAAAATCTGGAATAGAAAACATGAATGTTATTTCTCCAGAATGGGTGGACAACAATGGTAATCGGCATGCTATGGCTGTTATGCTTCGTACTTATGCACCAAATATTCACTCATTGTCTACAATTGGAAGATATAGTGTTTCTGAAAAAAGTGAATATGCTACTTTCTTTCCAGAAGGACAAGAAAAGTACAACAATTTCTTATCTAATCCAGGGAATGATTCTTTTTTGGATATGATGTCGATTATCAATAAATATGATGTTGAGGGGATAATTTTTAATTCTGATATATTTGAAAATTATAAGTCAGAAGCTGGATTCACATTATATGATGAAGTTGAGAATTACTATGTTTACATAAAAACCACTGTTCTGGAAAAATAGACACTTGATTTAATCTGAACTTTGAAATAGTATAGTCTAGTATTGGAGAAAGGAATGTTTATGAAGACTTTAGTGGTAATTCCAGCTTATAACGAAGCATTAAATATAGAGAAAACAGTTAGTGATATTGAAAATAATGCACCTGAAGTAGATTATGTCGTTATTAATGATGGTTCTAAAGATAATACGTTAGAAGTGATAAGAAATAACCATTATAATCACATCGATGGATTTTGTAATTTGGGATTGTTTGGTGCTGTTCAAACGGGGTTTAAATTGGCATTAGAGGAGAACTATGATGTTGTAATACAATTTGATGGTGATGGTCAACACTCGGCAAAATATATTTCTACAATGGTAAGTGAAATTGAAAATGGAAACGATATAGTGATTGGATCACGTTTTGTAACGGAGAAAAAGCCTTTTACTGCAAGAATGCTAGGTAGTCGTTTGATTTCATTTGCTATTAAAGTTATAACGGGAAAGATGATTTCTGATCCTACAAGTGGTTTTAGAGCTTATAACAAAGCTTGTATAAAAGATTATGCCACGGATATGAATAATCCACCGGAACCAGACACATTAGTTTATATGTATCGTAAGAAAAGGAAAATTAAAGAAGTTCAAGTTCAAATGCAGGATAGGGAATTTGGAGAATCATATTTAAACTTGGGAAACACGATAAAATATATGAGTAGAATGTTAATTTCAATTTTTTTAATTCAGCCATTTAGGAAGGTGTAGTTATGGATCTTCATTTACAAATTGTATTTATAGTAGCAAGTATTTTAACGATTATATATATCATTAGAAAAATAAGAAAGCATGGTTTAAATATAGACGATTCAATAGTATGGATTGTATGGGCTATTGTTTTATTGATATTTAGTCTATTTCCAGGAATTTCTGACTTTGCATCAGCCAAACTTGGTTTCATGTCCACCAGTAATTTTATTTTTTCTTTGTTTATATTTTTCTTGTATATTATGTTGTTTTCACAAACAATTCAGATTTCAAGATTAAAAGAGAAGCAAAAAGATTTAATACAAAAACTGAGTATTAAAGAATATGAAGAACGAAAAGAAAAGTAGTACAGATGAACTATTCCACAGGAAAATTTGCAAAACTCGCAAATGTGACAGAACGTACCATTCGATATTATGACAAAATAGGGTTGTTAAAACCCTCTTTTGTTATGGAAAATGGATATAGAAGGTATACCCAGTCTGACTTATTGAAGCTACAAAAGATATTATCTTTAAAACATATGGGCTTTTCATTAGAAGAAATTTACCCTATGGTTTCTAATGAGCAAAATGTTAAAGAATCCTTTTCTATGCAAATTGATTTATTAGATAGTCAAATAAAACATCTACAGGTTATTAAGGATTCAATGGAAAACTTTGTACAAAATGTTGATGAAAAAAATATTGATTGGAACCAGATTATATCTTTGTTGCAGATGTTTAATATTGAATCAAATATTGTAGAACAATATAAAAATTCTAACAACTTGAATGTTAGAATATCTTTACATGATCAATTTTCAACGAATAAAACAGGATGGTTTAATTGGTTGTTTAATCGGATAGATTTTTCAAAAGTGAATCGTTTATTAGAAATAGGTTGTGGCAATGGTAAACTTTGGGAAAATAGAAACATTGATTTAAGAAATCGTGAAATTTTTTTATCTGATATTTCTGAAGGTATGGTTCATGAGGTAAGAAAGAAACTAGGTAAAGATTACAATTGCATTGTAGCGGATTGCCAAGTGATTCCTTTTAAAGATGGTTATTTTGATGCAGTTATCGCAAATCATGTATTATTTTATATTCAAAATCTAGATAAAGGATTATCTGAGGTATGTAGAGTTTTAAAAGACAATGGTATTTTTTATTGTAGTACTTATGGTAAACACCATATGATAGAAATTACAGAGCTTGTTCAGTCTTTTGATCCTAGAGTTGAACTATCACAAAATAGTTTATATGATGTTTTTGGAATAGAGAATGGTGAGATAATTTTAAAGAAATATTTTAAGTCTGTTCAGTTCGTTCCATATGAAGATTCTTTAATAGTAAATCAGGCACAACCATTAGTGGATTATATTATGAGCTGCCATGGAAATCAGAATGAAATATTAGGTCCTAAATTACGTAAATTTAAATCTTACGTTGATGACAAAATAAATAAAGATAAAGAAATTACTATTACAAAACAGGCGGGACTGTTTATCTGTGAGAAATAATAGAAATATGATACAATCTACACGGTGATCGATATGAACAGTGAACATACATTTGTTGTTTTGGCATATAAAGAGTCTAGGTATTTAGAAAAGTGCATACAAAGTGTTTTAAATCAGAGCTATAAAAGCAATGTTGTAATTGCTACATCAACCCCTAATGAATATATTAGTCAGTTGGCAGATAAATATAATTTAGAAATCATAACGAGAGCAAACGGTTTACCTGGAATAGGATATGATTTTGAATTCGCTCGAAAATGTGTGGACAGTTGTTTGGTAACAATTGCTCATCAGGATGATATTTATGAGAAAAGTTATTCACAATTGATAGTTAATGAATACGAAAAGAATAAAGATGCTTTAATTATTTTTTCTAATTATTATGAAATAAAAAATGATGTAAAGATTAGAGAATCTAAAAATTTAAGAGTTAAAAATTTTTTACTTTCGTCACTTAAAGTAAATTTTTTTCATATAAATAGATTTAAGTTTTTTAAAAGAAATACTATTCGTTTTGGAAATTCAATTTGCTGCCCAGCTGTTACCTTTGTAAATCATAATATAAAAATAAATGATATTTTTATAACGCCTATGAAATCAAATGTAGATTGGTATGCGTGGGAGAATTTATCAAGACAAAAAGGAGCATTTATTTTTGTAAATAAACAATTAATGGGTCATAGGGTACATCGTGAATCTGAGACATCTAAAACTATAGAATCTAATAAAAGAACTGACGAAGATCTTGAGATGTTTGATAAATTTTGGCCTCATTTCTTTTCTTTGCTTCTAAGTAAGTTGTATAAAAACTCAGAGAAAGGGAATAACTTATGAGGCAATTATCATTAAAAAAAGTTAAACTAGCTGATGAACAGAACTTCAGGAAAAATTTTATTTGGAATATGTTAGGAATGACCTTTAACTCTTTCAATTCATTGTTTTATATGGTTATTGTAACTAGAATAAATGGAACTGATGAAGCGGGTATTTTTACTTTAGCCTTTTCTGTAGCTTGTTTAGTATTTTATATAGGAACTTATGCAGGGAGAGTTTATCAAGTTACTGACAGTAATAAGATAATTTCTACATCTGATTATGTGGCGCATCGATTAATTGCTTTTGCTGTTCTTGTTATAGCATCTATTACTTATAGTGTTATTATGGGGTATTCTGGTCAAAAGTTGATTGTTGTACTATTACTCTGCTTATTAAAAGGATTAGAGGCTCTAGCCGATGTTTTTTACGGTATTTTACATAAAAACGATTATTTATATAAGGCTGGTTTTTCTTTAACCGTTAAATCATTATTATCAATTACCGCTTTTTTTGTAATAGATTTGATTACCCACAATATAGTTTTATCTATATCATCAATGATTCTTATATGGGGATTAATGCTATTTTTTTATGATATTCCTTCTAGCTATAAAATTGATAAGTTTGATTGGAATGTAAGACTAAAAAACATTTTTTTTCTTTTTAAGGATGGCTTTTTTGTTTTTTTAATTAATTTTTTTTCTGTATATATCGTAAATGCTCCTAAATATGCTGCAGATGGTGTTTTGCTCAATTCATCACAAGCCATCTTTGGAATTGTTTTAATGCCTGCAACTTTAGTTAGTCTAGCGGTTCAGTATTTAATTCAGCCTTATTTGAAAAAGATGGCTAGGTATTATGAGAGAGAGGAGATAAACAATTTTAATAAAATAATTATGAAATTATTTTTCTTTACGATTTTGTTCGGCGCAATATGTTTGATTGGCGCGTATATTTTTGGAATTCCTATGTTAAGCTTAGTATATGGTATAAACCTTACAGAGTATAGAATACAATTAGAAATAATAATTCTTGGCGCAATATTTTATTCTTTGAGTATTATTCTTTCGGCTGCAATGACAACCGCTAGATATACTTTCATCCAATTTGTTATCTATTTATTAACGTCTATTGTTGGCTTTGGGGTGTCCAATTTTTTGATTTCAATATTTAAGTTAGATGGTGCTGTATTGGCATATATATTAATAATGTTAAATCAATTTATTTTATACATTTTATCTTATATTTATTTAAATAAAACTAAAAAAATATTTGCTAAGCATTTATAATAGATTGTAATTCGAGGAGGTCATTTTGTGAATATTTTACATATTTCTCCATATGTGCCAAGTATACATGCTAGTCATGCTGGTGGAGTGTGTATGGGTAAAGAAGTTGAAACACTAAAAGAAAAGCATAACGTGTTTGTATTATCATTTATTAATGATGAAAAAGAGCAAAAAATTGCACAAGAAGAGTACGATAAGACGAATAGTCTGTTTATAAAGTCTACACCTTTTACAAAAGCTGTGAATGCTATTATGCATCCTTGGAGACCATTATTTTTTTCAATTAGATCTTCGTACGCATTTAAGAAGAGACTTAAAGAAATTATAGAAAAGAAATCAATTGATGCTGTTCATGCTGAATTTACATCTATGGGGCAATTTATTTGGATAAAGAAAAAGTTTCCTAATATATCTTTTACATTAGTTGAGCATGATGTGACAAAGCAATCCTATGATAGACAAGTTGAGGATACCAAAGGTGTTAAAAGACTTTTTTATAGGGTACAAGCGTATCTTGTGAAACGTTGTGAAGAAAAATACTGCAATTTAGCAGACCATGTGCTCACTTTGAATGAGAAAGATAAAAGGTTAGTAGAGAATTATTATAATCTAAAAAAAGTAGAAGTTATGGTACCGTTTTATGGATTAGATTTTAATAGAGTTGAAAAGAAAACTGAAAAAATGAAGAACTCTATATGTTTTATTGGAAATATGTCACGTAAGGAAAATGACTTAGCTGCGAAAAAATTAATAGATATTTGCTCAAAGTTAAGTAATCAAGAGTTTAACTTAACTATCATTGGCGCCTATCCTTCTGATGAATTATTAAAAATGGAGTCCGACAAAGTACATATAACTGGTTTTGTTGATGTAATAGAAGATGAGATATTAAAACATGAAATAGCGGTATTTCCATTGACGTTAGGCGCGGGAATTAAGCTAAAGGTTCTATTAGCTTGTGGGCTAGGGTTGCCTGTTGTAACTTCGCATGTTGGAGCCGAAGGTATTGATGAGGAAGGAGAGGTTCTTTTTCTTGCTGAGGCAGATGATGAATTTTTGAAATCAATAGAATTATTAATTAACGATCCAGACTTAAGGAAGGAAAAAGCAATACAATCAAAAAGATTTATATTAACTAAATTTAGTTGGGATAAAACAAAAAAAATATTTAATTCTATTTATAATTAGGAGACTTATGAAAATTGGATGTGTGATTTTAAATTATAACGATTCTACTACAACAATTAATTTATTGGATAAGATAAAGAGTTTTCATCTATTAAATAGAATAATTGTTGTTGATAACTGTTCTAAGGACAATTCATACCAAGCATTGAAAGAATTTGAAGATAGTAAAATTAAAGTTATTCAATCAACGCGCAATGGAGGATACGGTTATGGTAATAATTTGGGAATAAAATATTTGAAAGAAATTGATAATCCAGATTTTATCCTTATTGCTAATCCGGATGTCCAGTTTACGGAAAATGTAATAAATCAGATGATTGAAAATACTTCTGATGATGTTGCTTTGATTGCACCTCTTACGTTAGATATGTCAGGTAATGTGCAATTACCAGTCGCTTGGAAGGTTCCTAGATTAAAAGATTTCTTTCTTTTTTCTTCTATAGTATTAAATAAACTATTTAAACCTATGAGCTATACAAAAGATTATTTTCAAAAAGATATTTGCGAAGTGGGATGTGTACAAGGTTCTTTTTTTATGATAAATGCTAAAAACATAGGTGATAGGATTTATGATGAAAACATTTTCTTATATTTTGAAGAATCATGTTTAGGTAAGATGTTTCAAGATCGAGGGTTAAAGACCATCTTGCTGACAAATGTGACTTATATACATGCACATTCTGCTAGTATCAATAAAACGATAAAAAGTGAAGTAAATAAGCGAAGAATTATGTTAGATAGTTTTTTACAATATTTTAAAGATTATTACCATTATCCTGATATAGTAATTAAAATTATGAATTTGTTTAAAAAAATAATATTAGTTGAAAATACAATTTTATTAAAGATTTTTTATGATTGAAAATTTGTTCTTGACCCTTACGTTACGTAAGGGTTTATTATTGTGATACAGTATTATAGGAGGACATCTTATGAAAGGTATTATTTTGGCTGGTGGTAGTGGTACACGTTTGTATCCATTGACAAAAGTAACCAGTAAACAGTTATTACCCATTTATGACAAACCGATGATTTATTATCCTATGTCTATTTTAATGCAGGCTGGTATTCGAGAAATTTTAATTATTTCTACACCGGATGATACGCCAAGATTTAAAGAACTATTAGGAGATGGTCATCAATTTGGTATTGAGCTTTCTTATAAAGTACAACCAAGTCCGGATGGATTGGCACAAGCTTTTATTTTAGGCGAAGAATTTATTGGAAATGATTCGTGTGCCATGATTTTAGGGGATAATATTTTCCATGGTCATGGTTTGACAAAACGATTGCGTGCAGCTGCCAGAAAAGAAAGCGGTGCGACTGTATTTGGCTATTATGTAGAAGATCCAGAACGCTTTGGTGTTGTTGAATTTGATGAAAACGGAAAAGCAGTTTCTTTGGAAGAAAAACCGGCTCATCCAAAATCAAATTATGCGGTTACTGGTCTATACTTCTATGATAATAAAGTTGTAGAATATGCTAAAAATTTAAAACCAAGTGCTCGTGGTGAGTTGGAGATTACGGATTTAAATCGTATATATCTTGAAAACAATGAGTTGAATGTAACATTGCTTGGTGATGGATTTACATGGTTAGATACGGGAACACATGAATCTTTAGTAGATGCGACTAATTTTGTGAAAACAATTGAAGAACATCAACATAGAAAGATTGCTTGTTTAGAGGAAATTGCTTATGACAATGGATGGATTACGTTAAAACAGTTAGAAGAAACGTATGAAATTTATAAGAAAAACCAGTATGGCGCTTATTTAAAGAAAATCATGGATCGTAAGTATATCAAAGGTGAGGAGGAATTTGTAGGATGAAAGTAACAGAAACAAAAATTCCCGGTGTATTGATTATTGATACAGATGTTTTTGGAGATCATAGAGGATATTTTACAGAAACGTATTCTAAACCAAAATATGAAAAATTAGGGGTGACTGTAGATTTTGTACAGGACAATATGTCTTTTAGTGCACAACAAGGAACATTAAGAGGACTTCACTGGCAAAATCCGCCTTATGCACAATCAAAACTGGTGTCTTGTACAAAGGGCAAAGTTATTGATGTAGCAGTAGATATTCGTAAAGGTAGTCCTACATATGGGCAATGGGTCAGCGTAGAATTGAGTGAAGAAAATCATCGTCAATTCTTTATTCCACAGGGATTTGCACATGGATTCTTAACTTTAACACCAGATGTAGAATTCCGTTATAAAGTTGATAACGTCTATAATAAAGAATCTGAAGGCGGTATGCGCTATGATGATCCAACAGTGAATGTAGACTGGGGTCAATTATTAAATGGTATCGAACCTGTATTGAGTGAAAAAGATCAAACAGGTCCAACACTAGAAGAATCGAATAATCAGTTTGTATATGAGGAGGATAAATAACATGAAGTTTTTAGTTACAGGAGGAGCCGGATTTATTGGTGGAAACTTTGTTCACTATATGGTGAATAAATATCCAGAAGATATGATTGTTAATTTAGATAAATTAACATACGCAGGAAACTTGGAAACTTGTAAACCAGTTGAAGATAAACCAAATTATAAATTTGTAAAAGGCGATATTGCTGATAGAGAATTCATCTTTGATTTATTTGAAAAAGAAAAGTTTGATGTAGTTGTCAACTTTGCGGCAGAAAGTCATGTTGATAGAAGTATTGAAGATCCTGAAATCTTTGTAAAGACAAATGTTATGGGGACAACAACATTATTGGATGCGTGTGTAAAATATGGAATCAAACGTTATCATCAAGTATCGACTGATGAAGTTTATGGAGATCTTCCATTAGATCGACCAGATTTATTCTTTACAGAAGAAACACCATTACATACTTCAAGTCCTTATTCAAGTGCTAAAGCCAGTGCGGATTTATTTGTACTTGCATATCACAGAACATATGGACTTCCAGTAACAATTTCTCGTTGTTCTAATAACTATGGGCCTTATCATTTCCCAGAGAAATTAATTCCATTGATTATTTCTCGTGCGTTAAATGACGAAACAATTCCGGTATATGGGACAGGTGAAAATGTACGTGATTGGCTGCATGTATATGATCATTGTACAGCTATTGATTTAATTGTTCGTAAAGGCCGTGAAGGGGAAGTATATAATGTCGGTGGACATAATGAAAGAACAAACCTTCAAGTTGTCAAAACAGTGCTAAAAGCATTAAATAAGCCAGAAAGTCTTATTACTTTTGTAGAAGATAGAAAAGGGCACGATCGCCGTTATGCGATTGATCCAACAAAGTTAGAAACAGAATTAGGATGGGAGCCTAAATATACATTTGATACAGGTATTCCTATGACGATTCAATGGTATTTAGACAATAAAGAATGGTGGGAAAACA
Organism: uncultured Mycoplasmatota bacterium; assembly: GCA_949288035.1. Classification (GTDB taxonomy): domain Bacteria; phylum Bacillota_I; class Bacilli_A; order RF39; family UBA660; genus UMGS2016. The sequence continues at coordinate 5,294 of CASEIJ010000017.1, read as the reverse complement.
TCATTAGTGGAGAATATCAGAATTACTTTGAAAAGATGTATGTAGAAAAAGGAAGAGCTAAGCAATAAACTTAGCTTTTCTTCATAAGATGGGAGGCAATAGGATGAAAATTTTTGTAACAGGTGTGGCTGGACAATTAGGCCATGATGTCATGAATGAATTGGCTTCAAGAGGATATACAGGTATTGGTACTGATTTAGCTGAAACTTATAGCGGAATTCAAGATGGTTCTTATGTAACGAAAGCTGAATATGTGCCTTTAGATATAACAAATGCTGAAGATGTAATGAAAACCATTCAGAGCTTAAATCCTGATGCTGTAGTCCATTGTGCAGCATGGACTGCTGTAGATTTAGCAGAAGATGAGGATAAACAAGCTAAAGTAAAAGCCATTAATGTGGATGGAACAAAAAATATTGCGGATGCATGTAAAAAAGTTGATGCAAAGATGGTATATATTTCGACTGATTATGTGTTTGATGGACAAGGAACAGAACCTTGGCAACCAGATTGTAAAGACTATAAACCATTAAATGTGTATGGACAAACTAAATTAGGCGGAGAATTAGCTGTTTCGAAAACTTTAGATAAGTATTTTATTGTTCGTATTGCCTGGGTGTTTGGTAAAAATGGAAATAACTTTATTAAGACAATGTTAAATATAGGAAAGAAATATGACACATTGAAAGTTGTAAATGATCAGATAGGAACTCCAACATACACATATGATTTGGCAAGATTGTTAGTGGATATGATTGAAACCGATAAATATGGATATTACCATGCAACAAATGAAGGTGGATATATCAGCTGGTACGATTTTGCATGTGAAATCTTTAGGCAGGCAGGATATACTACAAAAGTAGTTCCAGTAACAACAGAAGAATATGGTTTATCAAAAGCAGCAAGACCATTTAATTCAAGATTAGATAAATCAAAACTTTTAGAAAATGGTTTTAAACCATTACCTACATGGCAAGATGCATTGGCTAGGTATTTGGATGAAATAGAGTTTTAAAATTTCATAAAACATATCATTATATAGCAAATCTCTATACAATATAGCGATTTGCTTTTTATATGATTGAATTTACTTAAATATTTCGTTAAGCTTTAGGGGAGAGGAGAGTTATAAATGAAAAGTATAATAAGAAAGGGAGCAGCTTTAATGCTGTTTATGGCAATGGTAATAAACTGTTTTTCGGTTTCGCCTATTTATGCTCAGGAAGACAATGTGAACAGTGGAGAAACTATGACAGAAATAGAAAATTCCGAAAATAACATGGAAGAAAGTTTTCCTGGCGAGGATGTAACATCACCTGAAGAAATTGAAGATAATATTCCTGAGAAGGATCAAATAACTCATGATACTCAAATTCAGAATAATGATGCTGTAGAAGATAAGGAAGAAGTAACGACCCCTGTCCCAGGGGATACTTCTTTAGTTAACTATTTTTATGTAGGGTATCCTTATTTACAAGCTCCGTCATCTCAAGAATTTGTATTATCTTTTGGTATGGGTACAGAAAATATTTCTAAAATTGTATTGAAATATCAGAAAGATAATGGAAATTTAATAGAGTTAGAAAGTTCAAAGCGGTCCAAGGAACTTTATGTCTTTAATAAGAATTTTACAGAAACGGATCAAGGAACGTATAAAGTTCTTGGTTTTAGTTATTTTATTGATTCTCAAGAATATACAATTAGTTTTTCTGATTTAGAAATGGATGTACGTTTTGGTGTAAATCAAGAGTATGATGGATATGGAGAAAATGAAGGATATACAATTGATGAAAACGGGAATGAAGTAGAAGAATTCGATGAAATCAATGACTCCATGGCTCAGGAAATTGAATCATCGGTTGTATCCTTGGATGGTTCTAATGTGGCTAGTACAGAAGATTTGGTAGAATCTGTTTTAAAAGAAAATGCACAAACGCCTCAAAACAACAGTAGAAGAAAGCGTTCAATCACAACTTATTCAGAGAATAATCCTCTAGTGATCTGTATTGATCCAGGACATGGGGGGAGTGAAAGCGGTACTGTAGTAGTGGATGGTTCTTTAGAGAAGAATATGAATCTAAAGATTGCTATGTATTTGAAAGAAGAACTAGAACAATATAACAATGTTAAGGTTGTAATGACTAGAACAAGTGATGTTTATGTTAGCTTGCAAGATAGAGCAAGAATTGCAGCAAATGCTGGCGCTAAAGCTTTAGTTAGTATCCACATTAATGCCACTGGATGGGGGACGCAAAATAAAGTATCTGGGGCAGAGGTATATTACCCTCACGCCAATTACAATGCTTCCGTTTCTGAGACAGGTAAAAATCTAGCTCAAAATATTTTGAATGAACTGGTTGGCTTAGGTTTAAATAACTTGGGTATCAAAGTTAAATATGTATATGACTCTGAAACTGGAAAACCAGCGAATGATCCGGCTTATGATTATCCGGATGGTTCTGTAGGGGATTATTATGGAGTGATTCGTTATAGCAAAGAATTAGGTGTTGCAGGAATCATTGTTGAGCATGCAATGTCAGATAATTGGAGTGATTTTAATAATTTTTTGAGTTCGGATGCGAAACTTAAAAATTTAGGTATTGCGGATGCGACAGGAATTGCCAAAGCGTTTGGATTACAAAAGATAGATAGAAACTATCTAAATCAACTTGCACTACAATATAAAAATACCATTAAAGATGGGACATATTCACTTTCATTAAATGGAGATTCTAAAGTAGTATCTGTAAAGGATGCCTCAACATCGGATAATGCCAACATCATTATGCAAAATAATGCTACTTCGGATTATCAAGGTTGGAGAATAATAAATAATGATAACGGGTATGTTTCAATTCAAAATGTGTATAGTGGAAAGGCTTTGTCAATTAATAACGGAGCTGAAAACGCAATCTGTCAAAAGAATCCAAATTTGTCATATGATAGTTTGTGGATTATTCAGCCAAGTGGTTCAGGATATAAAATTGTATCAGCCTCTAATATTGAAAATTACTTGAATGTATCTTCTGAAAGAGTGGTTTTAGGAAATGATTCAAGTCAAGTATGGAATTTTAAATCTTATTCTCAAAATATTGCAAGTATCTTATATAGAGCACATGTGCAAGATACCGGTTGGCAATCATGGGTTCAAAATGGAGATACTGCAGGAACCACTGGTAAAAATAAGAGAATTGAAGCAATAAATTTAAAACTTTCGGAGAATATTGCAGGAGGAATTGAATACCAGGCTCATGTTGAAAATATAGGTTGGCAAGACTGGGTATCTAACGGCCAATTGTCAGGTACGACTGGGAAAAATCTGCAGATGGAAGCTGTTCGAATAAAACTTTCTGGGGATGCTGAAAAAAAATATGATGTATATTATAGGGCTCATGTTCAGGAATTTGGCTGGTTAGACTGGGCAAAAAACGGTGAAAGTGCAGGTACACAAGGTTATAATTATCACTTGGAAGCTTTAGAGATACAGTTAGTAACTAAAGGCGGAAAAGCTCCGGGAAATACTTCGGTACCTTTTAAGCAAAAGGAAACGAATATAAAAAAACTGTCCTATCAAACACATGTTGAGAATATAGGTTGGCAAGATTTAAAGTATGATGGGGAAATTAGTGGAACAAGTGCTCAGTCTTTACGATTAGAGGCTATTAAGATTTCTTTAGCGAATTTGACTCATACGGGTTCTATCGAATATGCAACACATATTCAAGATATTGGCTGGCAAAATTGGAAAGCAAATGGAGATTTAAGCGGAACTACAGGCCAAAATAAACGCTTAGAAGCTATTAAGATTCGTCTTACTGGAGAAATTGCTGATTATTATGACGTTTATTATCGAGTTCATGCACAAGAGTTTGGTTGGTTAGATTGGGCAAAAAATGGTCAAGAAGCAGGAACTGCAGGTTATAGTTATCGTTTAGAGGCTATTCAGATACAACTCGTTGAAAAAGGTCTATCAGCACCGGGAAGCACTGAAACACCTTTTATTCAACGCTTGATAAGATACCAAACACATGTTGAGAATATAGGCTGGCAAGATTTTAAATATGATGGTGAAACGAGTGGAACTAGTGGTGAATCATTACGATTAGAATCTATAAAAATCACACTGCCTAGTCTCAGTACACAAGGAAGTGTACAATATAGTACTCATATACAGGATATTGGTTGGCAAGACTGGGTTTCAAATGGACAACTAAGTGGAACAACTGGACAGAAGAAAAGGCTAGAAGCGATTAAAATTAAATTAACAGGTTCATTATCTTCTAAATATGATATTTACTATAGGGTTCATGCACAAAATTTTGGTTGGTTAGATTGGGCGAAAAATGGTGACAGTGCTGGAACTGAGGGATATGCATATCGCCTAGAAGCCATAGAAATTCGTATGATTCCCAAAGGAGAAAATGCACCAGGAAGTACAGAAAATCCATTTTATAAAAAACAAGAAGCAGTTACATCGGGTTATTTGATTATGGGTACTTCAAATGTTACAGAAAAGGAATTAGTTTCATATTTTAACCGCTATAAAGGAAGTACCGTTTATGACACATATTTAGGAACAAATTCAAAATATAATGGAGTATTATCAAAAGGTGGTGCAGCTACTATTGAAGATTTTTGTAAGATTTTTTATGAAGAATGTTTAGCTGAAGGTGTAAAACCAGAAGTAGCTTTTGCACAATCCATGTTAGAGACAGGATTTTTAAGATATGGTGGAGATGTTTTACCCAATCAATATAATTTTGCTGGTCTGGGAGCAACAGGAAATGGAGTTCATGGGAATTCGTTTAAAGATGTTAGAACAGGAATAAGAGCACAAGTTCAACATCTAAAATGTTATGCATCTATGGATCCATTGAATCAACCGTTAGTTGATCAGCGTTGGAGTGAATCCTTAAGAGGAAAAGCACCCACAGTTGAAAAACTTCAAGGAACTTGGGCAACTTCCACGACATATGCTAAGACACTTTTACAAGCAATAGATAGAATTAATAGTTTATAGATTTAAAAGATAAGCGAATTTATGCGCTTATCTTTTTTTATAGGCATGATATTGAGATATAATAAAAATAGATAAAGTTATATTAAGGAGATAATATATGCGAAAGATAACGAGTGTAATGAGTGTTGTATTGAGCCTGAGTATGATGGCAACACCAGTATATGCACAGGATACCAGGGACTGGACGAATGAGGAAAGTTTTGTACCATCACTTTCAAAACAGGAAGAAGGAACATTAACCTTTGACTTCAGGTTTATGCAGGAGCAGCCT
>CASEIJ010000016.1 GCA_949288035.1 uncultured Mycoplasmatota bacterium | reverse complement strand
TATCATCAATATAACTAATATTCGATTCCTTTTCATTCTCTACAACCCTCACATATTTCCATATTCATACATTACTATTTTACCATGTTTCTATCTTTTTACAAAGAAAATTGCTTCATATGACGAAATTGTAAGAAAAAACAATGCTTATAGCATTGTTCCTAATAATTTAGCTGTTCTAACCATTTGTGTTGAGTAACTCATTTCGTTGTCATACCAAGCAACTACTTTTACCATTTGTTTTCCATCTACCTCAATTAATGTAGTACAAAGTCCATCTACCAAGCTTCCATAATGAGAACCAATAATATCACTAGATACAATTGGATCCATTGTGAAGCCTAATGTTTCATTGCTTGCACTTTTTAATGCATTATTTACTTCTTCAACTGTTACATTTCTTTTTAATTCTACAGTAAGATCTACTACCGATCCATCTGTTACTGGTACACGGAATGCCATTCCATCTAATTTACCAAGTAAGTTTGGAAGTACTTTACCAACAGCTACTGCAGCTCCTGTACTAGCAGGAATAATATTAGCAGCTCCTGCTCTACCACGGCGTGCTTTGATTCCTTTTTTATGAGCAACATCTAAGATAGTTTGATCATTGGTATAAGCATGAACTGTTGTCATGAATCCTTTTTCAATACCAAATACTTCATCTAATACTTTGGCAACAGGTGCTAAACAGTTTGTTGTACAACTTGCAGCACTAATAATTTCTTCACTGCCATCTAATGTATCACTATTAACATTGTATACAATCGTTTTCATATCTCCTTTACCTGGAGCAGAGATAATTACTTTTTTAGCTCCTGCTTCAATATGCTTATGAGCATCTTCATATTTTACAAATTTACCAGTACATTCAAATACTTCATCGATTTCTAATTCTCTCCATGGTAAATTAGCAGGATCTAATTCTTTACAAATCTTTATTTTATGATCCCCTACTTGGATATAATCTTCTCCATATGTGATTTCGTCAATACGATAATTTTTATGAGATGTATCATATTTTAAAAGATATGCGAGTTGTTCTGGTTCTGTTATATCATTGATTGCTACTACTTCAAAGTTTGGATCATCTTCCATGAGACGAAATACTAATCTTCCTATTCTTCCAAATCCATTAATTGCTACTTTAATCATTTTATCTTCCTTTCTTTCTATAAGTTTTAACTTTTTGTTCTGACTCTACCATTACTACATGTTTACATCCTGCCTGAATATGTTTCTTAATATTTTCTTGTTGATTTGTTGTATCTACAACGCAGTTTATTTCTAATGTATCCCATGGTAAGTTAGAAATATCTGGTTCATAAAATACATAAATATCAGGATAATGTAATTTACAAAAGCGATAGAAATTTTCTTTATCACCAATAAAATTAATCGCTCTTAATTGATATCCCTCGGCACCTTGTAATTGTTCAAAAATATCATTTCCTATTTCGCCAAATCCATTGATTGCAACTTTAATCATGATAGAAAGTTATTCTCTCCAAAACAACTATTACCGATAAATTCACGAAGTACACTATCTTTTGGCACTTCTTCGGATGGGATTGGTAAGAAATTTCTTAAGAAATTAATCAAACGTAATGCTTCTGGATATACAGGATCATTTTCTTTGACACTAAATAATAATGGTTCTGCATATGTTTTTAATACCCCTAATTCGTATAATAGAGCGGAATTAATAATCTTATCAACATCTTCTTGATATGGAAAGATATTTTTTTCTTCTCCAGCACGAATTTTAGGCCACATACTAAGTGTGTCAGATGCGGAATAACCACGATATTTATTATCGCGAATAATTCTTCTTAATTTTCTTGTATCGCTTGTATGAATCCGATTATGATTATCAATGTTTAATTGTGTTAAAGGACTCATATAAATACGATATTTACGCTTTCTTTCAATGCTCATTGTCAATCTATCATTTAGAGCATGTAATCCTTCTATTACGATCATATCATCTTCTTTCAGTTGTAACCACTTCTTCTTAAATTCTCTTTTTCCTGTAATGAAATTAAATTCAGGTAATAATACTTTATCACCATCTAATAATCTCATTAAATGCTTGTTAAATAATTCTAAATCAATGGCACGAATACTTTCAAAGTCGGGTTTGCCTTCTTTATCAAGTGGTGTTTTATCACGATCAATGTAATAATCATCAATTGATATTTGATGTGTTTTAATTCCCTTACTTTGTAAATAGATCTGTAATTTTTTACTCGTAGTTGTCTTTCCACTAGAAGAAGGTCCAGCTAATAAAATTAAGCGAATATTGTTTTTTTTGTTATAAATTTCTTCTGCAATATTCGATAACTGACCATCATAATATGCTTCGGCAACACGAATTAAATCTCCATAACGACCAGTTGATACTTGTTCATTTAAATCTGCTGCATTATTGATTCCTAATATTCTACCCCAATTAGTATAATCTAGAAAAGCATCAAATAATTTTGGATAATGTTTATAATCTAGCGTACATTCTGGATTATAAATATCAGGATAACTCAATACAAATCCATTTCCTTTAATATACGTTAATTTAAAATCATCTAACACTTTTGTACTATAAACTAGATCACCATAGAAATAATCATATAAATCATCTAATCGATACAAATTAATATAAGTATTACTAATATATTTTAAAACATGAACTTTATCCATTTTCTTTTTTGCTTTAAAATATTTAATCGCATCAATACGAGAAACACTTACTTTCGTAAAGATTAAATTCTCATCAACAATTTTTTTCATTTCAGACGTAAGTTTTTTCACAAGTGGTTTGTCTAAAGATGCTCCATGTAATTCACAATATACACCTTTATCAATCGAATGTTCTACTACAATATCAGCATCTCTTCCAAAGAGTCTTTTGACTGCTAAAATAAGTACAAATTGTAAACTACGTCCATATATTTCATTACCAACATCAGAAGAACGATCATAAAAGTCAATATCACATTTTTTGGTTACTTTTTCAGCCAGTGGTGTAATATCATTGTCTACTTTTGCAACTAAAATTGGATAATTATAGTACTTCTTAAAACTATCACTGATTTCTAAAAGCGATGAATCTTCTAAAAATTCTTTTGTTTCAATATCCCTATAGTTTACTTTTATCATTTTCATAATCTTTCCCTCTTATTCTCTATACATTATCATTTTATCAAAAAACATTCATTTTGTCACACTCTTCTGTGTATAAGTTCATTTATTTTGGACTATATATAAATGAAAGGGTGATATTTTGTTAATACCAACAGTGATAGAAAAAAGTAGTAATGGAGAAAGAGCTTATGATATTTATTCTAGATTATTAAAAGATCGTATTATTATTTTAAGTGGAGAAATTACAGATGCGAGTGCTAATATCGTAGTTGGAGAGTTACTCTATCTAGATAGTTTAAATCACAATGATATTAGTTTATACATTAATTCTCCTGGAGGAAGTATTACGGCAGGCATGGCCATCTATGATACCATGAACTTTATTAAAAGTGATGTGTCGACAATCTGTGTTGGTATGGCTGCTAGTATGGGGGCTTTTTTACTTTCTAGTGGTACGAAAGAAAAAAGATGTTGTCTACCAAATAGTGAAGTAATGATTCACCAACCATTAGGAGGGGCAGAAGGACAAGCGACAGAAATTAAAATTGTTGCTGAAAGAATTTTAAAGTTAAAAGATAAATTAAATAAAATTTTATCTAAAAATACGGGTCAAAAGTTAGAAAAAGTAGAACAAGATACAGAAAGAGACCATTTTTTAAGTGCAAAAGAAGCACTTGAATATGGCATTGTAGATAAAATTTTGTAATTTTTCATTTCTATGATATAGTAATAATATAGGAGTGATCATATATGATGCCAAGAAAAGTATCTTCTAAAGTTCCAATTGTATTTGTAACAATTGTCGTTATTTTATTTGTTTATGCAATATGGTTTCCAGGTGGTGCTGTAAGAAGAGAACTATTGTTTTCTCACCCAAAAGAAGCATTACTTTCTAAAGTAAAAGACTTAGGTGGAGGTAGATATAAATTAGAACCTGCTCCTGATTGTCCAGAAAATACTTGTACTTATTATCTATGTACAAGAGAACCATATTTAAAATTTGTAAAATGTAGTGCAGATCCAAATCCAAGTGATTTAACTGAATAAAGAAGAGACTAGCTCTTCTTTTTTTGTTCAATTTGTTCTTCTACTTTTTTAAAATAAGGAACTCCCATATGATATTCCCTTTCTATTTTCTCTTTCATCTTTCTCACCTCTTAAAAAAACGCACCTATGGTGCGCTTTTAAAAACTATTTTCCTTGGTAAGTAGATGTACTTCCTAGGTGTTGTTCACCCATTTGTACTAATCTCTTAGTGATTTCTCCACCAACTGAACCATTAGCACGTGAAGTAGCATCTGGACCTAAATTAACACCAAATTCGTTAGCAATTTCGTATTTCATTTGTTCAATTGCTTGTTTAGCTCCAGGAACAACTAATTTATTTGTTGTACTGTTTTTCATATCAGTTTCACCTCCTGTACACTAATAGAATGTGTACATTTGAAGGTTTCATACAAAAAATGTTATGGTAATTTTTGGCTTATAATAAATCACTTGTTTCTTCTTCAAAATTAGAAATTGTTTCTACATTTTGAATGCACTCTTGAATCAAAGACTCATAATCAAACGTAGTCTCCATCTCTTTTGCTTTTTTTAAATCAGGATAAATCACAGGATGTTTTGGTACAAAAATCGTACAACAATCTTCAAATGGTAAGATACTTGTCTCATAAGTACCAATTTTCTCACTCATTCGTATAATTTCTAATTTATCCATACATGCAACAGGACGAATCACAGGCATGTTAGTCACTTCATTAATCACACTCATACTAGTAAGTGTTTGACTTGCTACTTGACCAATACTTTCTCCATTGATGATAATTTTACAATTTCTTTTTTTAGCAAGTCTTTCTGTAATACGATACATCATACGACGCATAATGGTTATCATATAAGTAGGATCACAATTTTTAAAGATTGCTTCCTGTAATTTTGTAAATGGAATAACATGTACTTTCATATGACCTGAATATTGATTTAAAAGAGAAGCTAAAGTTAATACTTTATTTTTTGCTTCCATACTTGTATGAGGTGGTGAATCAAAATAAATACATTCGATTTGAACACCACGTTTTAAAGCAAGATATCCAGCTACTGGACTATCAATTCCACCACTTAACATAAGCATTCCTTTTCCTTGAATACCAACTGGATATCCACCAATGCCTTCTACTTCTTTCGTATAAAAATAAGTACCATCTGTTCTAATTTCAATATGTAATGTGAGTTGAGGATGATGAATATCTACTTTTTTATGATCTAAATACTTTAATAAATAACCACCTATTTGTCTACTTACTTCCATACTCTTAATTGGATAAGTTTTATCAGCACGATCCGTTACTACTTTAAAAGTATCAAATGTCTCTTGTTTTAACATTTTAAAAGCAATCTTTTTCAATTCTTCTATATCTTTAGTATTTACTTTTTCACAAATGACTATACTATGTAGTCCAAATACTTTTTGAAGTTGTTTTACTACTTCATCAAATTTTTGATCCTTTACTTCAATAAACATACGTACTCTATTTTTTATAATATTGACATCGTAATTTTGTAACATTTCTTCTATATTTTTCGTCAAAGTTTTAATAAATAGATTTCGATTCCCTTTTTTTGTTGTTAACTCTCCATATTTAATTAGTATTAATTTTTCCATAGTTCTTCCTCCGACGTATATTATAACAAACAAAAAGACAAGGTTTCAACCTTGTCTTTTAATTAAGCATGATTTTTTAATTGTTTTAATGCAAATGTTCCTGCAGCTGCAGAAATAATTAATCCAGCAACAATTAATAATACAGAATCAGAAGTTTCTGGGTTTGTTACTTCTTCAGTTGTATCACCTGTTGATGGTGTTTCTTCTGGAGTTGTAGGTGTAGTTGGTTCTGATGGTTCAACATATTCATCACCATCTACAGTAATGTCAGCAGCTTCATTACTTTCGTATTTTACTTCTCCAGCATTATCTGTTACAACAAGTTTGCTATCATTTACAAGTACTTTATCTGTTGTAAATTCAGTGTTTTCAACAATAACTTCTGTCGTTGCATCATTTTCATCTTCTGCGAAACGAATTACATTTTCAGTTTCTGTAGAAGTTAAAGTTCCATTCATTACTACTGTTGGTTGATTTGGTGAACTTACAATATTTTTTGATTATCTTGGAACCAATTCCACAAAAAAAAGATAGAAAAAAAAAACACGAGAACAGAAACCCAAAAACTAGCAATCAATATATATCTTTTTCTTCTAAGCTTTTTGCGACGAGCAACACGAGATAATGGTTTCTTTGTACGCATTTGATATCACCTACTTAATAGTATAACGAATTTTATTCATTATGAGAAGTATACTATCTTTCTTTCTTTATATTCTCATTGGAATAATCATCACATTTATTTTGAAAATTAGCATAGTCTGTTTCTTCCATAAAACATTCTAAATAATCTTTTTCTTCTAATTGTTCTAGTGTTTCTGACAATAATTTGTTTTCTGGTGTTTCAATATCGTTTAAAACATCACGTTCTTCCGCTTCATTTACAATTTTATCATATATCTCATTCATATATTCCCCTCTTTTCTTTAAAAAAAAGTAGCGATAACACTACTTCTCATTACCATATAATTTTAATAATTTATCATAAATACCAGGCTCAATTCGATTTAAACAATTAATCGTAAGTTCCAATGATTTATGATATTCTCCCTTATAAAATAACACTTCAGAATAAGTTAATTTCTTATCTAAACCTTCTATAGAACTACGATAACGATTTCCATATACAATTGCCATTTCTGCAAACATTGCTGTTTTAACCAATTCCTTTGTTGTCATATATAATTTTAAAACTAAATCACGGGCTGTATCAACTCTTGTATTTAATGTTGTAATCATAATCGGTTTTTTATCTAACTCTTTTACAATTTCTTTAATCGCAGCTCCAGCTTCCTTTAATTCAACAAAATATGTATTTGGAATCACAGGTAAATTATAATCACGAATCTTTAATTTTGATTCTTTTAAAATTCCTCTTACTTCATCCAATTGTTCACGTGCTCTTACTTCATCTGCTTTCATACCACCAATCACTTCTAGTGTTTCATCTAAACGTTCTTGCAACGCTACTAAACGATTGGTTAATAATTCTACTTCATGTGTTAATTTAGAATAAGCAAATGTATGATTGCCTGTATGTTCTTGAAATACTTCAAAATCATGGTTTAAAACACCTAATTTTTCTCTTACTTCATTTAATACAGTCACATCATCATTAGATAAATGATATGTACTTTTAATATTATCAAACTTAGCAAAAATATCTTCTACTAAACGATTCATACGATTGAGTTTATTTTTAAATGTATTACTTGCATTTTCAAAAATACTACGCTCTTGTTTTTCTTTTTCAAAGTCTTGATATAATTGTTCAAAATATTCTAATAATATTTTTAATTCAAATAAACTATCTTCTAAATTTAAACTCTGTACACGTTTTCTGATATCCGCAATTTTTTTATTAGCTTCTTCAATATTATATTCGACATTTAAATAATCAAGTGGATACCCCATACTAACCATATTTTTATAAATTTCCATTGATTCAGCCATTTTCTTAGGCAAAATACTCGTTGCTAAAAGTTCAATACTTGGTACTTCTTCAACAACAATTTCCATATGTTTTAAAGAATTATCGATTACTTTCATAACTTGTGTTACTTCCGTATATTGATTCTTATCCATTACAAGTTCAAACTTTTCAAACATTTTAGCAATCGTTGCGAATTGATTTTGAACTGCATTTTCAGCTTCTCCAAACTCTGTACGAGTTGCGACAAACTTCTCATATAACTCACGGTATTTAGTCTTTAATTTTGTAATAATACCACGGTTCTTTTCTTCACTCGTCGTAATAGAACGGATTTCTCCCAATAGAAATTCTGAATTAGCTTTTACTTTATATAATTCCATCTCTAATTTTGCAATCTTATAAAGAGTACTTTTATAATCCATTTTAGAAAGAGAATAATCAGCTTCTAATAACATGTCTGTAATTTTAGGAATTTGATGATTTTTAATATCATCTAAACGATTTTTCCACTTCTCATACATTGCTTCTACACTCTCATTTTTTAAAAAAGTTTCTACTTTCGATAGTTCTGGTGCAATTGGGGCAGAATCAATTTCATTTTTCTCTATTTCTAACTCTTCTAAGTGATGTTTTAACTTTTTGTTTTTCTTATTTTGAATTAAATTCAGTACGAAAACAACAAGTATAATAGTTATTACATATATTGTCAAAATCATTAAAGTAAGACTATTCACTTGTATCACCTCGTTAGTATAACTATATCACACTCGTGTCTTTTTTTGCAATATTTTGTCTAATTTTTGTGAAATATGTAAAGTATCGATAATTTTCTGTTGACTTTCAAGGCCTTTTATCATATAATTATGTATGCGTATGAACGAAAAGAGCAGCTTGATAACAAGCAGGTTAATGTGTTTATTACCGAGTGGGTTGTAGTAACTTTGCTGCCAAGCGAAACGATTTAAATAAACACCCTAATCTTGAATGTTATCTCCTCTTTGAAACTACGTAAGAAGGAGGAAAAGTATGGCAAGATACACAGGATCTGAGTACAGAAGAGCACGTCGTGTTGGTTTCTCTACTACTGAAACAGGAAAAGAATTAGCTAAGAAACCTTACGGACCTGGAGCTCATGGACAAGATCGTAAGAAAAAATTATCTAACTATGGAGAACAACTTCAAGAAAAACAAAAAGTTAGATATATGTATGGGTTAACAGAAAAACAATTCAGAAAAACATTTGAAATGGCTGGAAAATTAAAAGGAGTTCACGGTGAAGACTTACTAAAACTTTTAGAAAGTCGTTTAGATAACTTAGTTTATCGTATTGGATTCGCTATAACAAGAAGAGGAGCTAGACAATTAGTAAACCATGGTCATATTACAGTAAATGGTAGAAAAGTAGATATTCCATCTTACCAAGTAAAACCTGGTGATGTAATTGCTGTAAAAGAAAACTCAAAAGAACATCCAGCAATTAAAGCTAGCTTAGAAGCTGTTAATAAACGTGTTGAATTCATTACTTATGATGAAAAGAACATGAGTGCTACTTATGTAAGATATCCAGAAAGAAGCGAATTAAACCCAGAAATCAAAGAAGCATTAATTGTTGAATTCTATAACCGTTAAAAAAGAGGAAGCATTTGCTTCCTTTATTTTTGTCTATTTAAAAAATGAAAATGTTCTAATAATGTATCTAAAGAACTATGATGTCCTGCAAGTATTTCACGAATCTGCTCTTTTTGTTCTAAAGTTAATTGATCAGTTCTTTCTACATAATAAATATCTTCTAATGAAACATGATATAAAAGAGATAATGCAAATAAATGAAATATACTTTGTTGATGTTCTAATCCTTTTTTCTTATCCTCTTCACTTAATGTACTCGTAATCAAACAATCATCAAAATCAATCCACTTTATATTTCCATCCCGATATAAAATATTATCTACATCAATATCAGTATAAATATATTCTTGGTTATGCTCCTGACATTCATATTCTACTTGATATAACAGGTTTTCTAATGCTACTTGATCAAGTGTTTGTAATTGACTTGATAAAGGTTGATACTGATGGTCCCATAACATCTCATAGCCTATAAATCCATCATTCGATAACCATGCTTTCATTGGAACAAGATCCTTTTTAGATGGATGGCTTAAAAAATATTGTACGACTTTAGCAATACGTGCTTTTTTATCTTGACTGACATTTTCTTTATATATCTTTACTAAACGATCAGAATTTAATTGATAAATAACACTATCTTTACTTTCGTGAAAAATTGGAAGTGTAGTATCCATTTTATCCACCCAAGTAATTTTCTCATTCATGCCATGTACCAACATAATATTTTTTCTTACCACGACGAATGATTGTCAATGTTTGTTCTAAAGCAAACTCTTTAGAAACAACAAATTCTAAATCAGTCACTCTTTCTCCATTAACTGTAATACTACCCGCTGTAATCCATTCACGAGCTTCTCTTTTACTACTAGCAACCTTATGATTTACTAAAAATTCAACCAAATTCATTTCTTCTGTAATATTAAAATGAGGTACATCTTTTAAACCAATTTTTAAATCATTTACAGATAACTTTTGAATATTACCACTAAATAATAATTGACTCATTTCTTCTGCTCTTTCAAACTCTTCTTTTCCATGTAAATCCGTAATAATTTCACGAGCTAATGCTTTTTGCGCAACACGGCTTTCTGGATGTTGTAATTGTTCTTTCTCAATTTTTTCAATTTCTTCTTTTGATAAGAATGTAAAGACTTTTAAATAATGAATCACCATTTCATCATCTGTATTAATTAAATACTGATATAATTCATAAGATGATGTTTTATTTTTATCTAACCATAGAGCATTTCCTTCACTCTTACCAAATTTATTTCCATACTTATCTAAAATTAAAGGCATTGTAAACCCATAAGCAGTCTTATTTAATTTCTTCTTAATCAAATCAATTCCAGTAGTGATATTACCCCATTGATCAGAGCCTTCTACTTGCATAATACAATTTTTTTCTTGGAATAAATGTAAGAAATCATTCCCTTGAATTAATGTATAAGAAAACTCTGCATAAGTAATCCCTGTATCTAAACGACGATTAATAATATCTTTATTTAACATATAATTCACATTGATATATTTTCCTACATCTCTTAAGAAATCTAAAAAGCTAATATCTTTTGTCCATTCATAATTGTTTACCACTTCTGCTTTTCCATCAAAGATTTTACTTACTTGATTACGAATTCCCTCTAAATTTTTCTCTACTGTTTCTTTAGAAATCAATTCTCTTTCAGCAGTTGGTCTTGGATCACCAATTAAACCAGTTGCCCCTCCAACTAATAAAATGGGATGGTGTCCTGCTTTTGCTAAACGCTTTGCAGTCACTAAAGAAGAATAGTGTCCTAAATGTAAACTATCTGCTGTTGGATCTGTTCCCCAATAAAAAGCAATTTTTTCCTCATCCAATTTCTTTTGTAAATCTTCTCCTGCAACGTCTTTAATTAAACCACGCCACATTAATTCCTCATATAATGTCATATTATCCCTCCTGAAATAAAAAAGTATTTCATGTTTTAAGGGCGAAATAACCGCGGTACCACCTTAATTCATAAAATACTTTATGCACTCTTCTCTTAACGCGAGATTACGCTTTCTACTCCTGATTTGTATTTCAAAAAAATATCTTGACTTATTTTCACCAACCATAAGTTCTCTTTTTCCCAATATTTTTTCTACTTAGAATCATTCCCTGTAGAATTAATATGTACTTATCATAACATATGCATTTTATTTCGTCAATTGTCTACTCTATATCATGGAAAGAAAAGAGGAGAAAATCTCCTCTATTCAATTACAAATGGATCTTGCATCGTTCCTGTTCCTGTGAACTCTAGACTTTCTGTGTTCAGATTGATTACTGGGCGGACGCCGAGACCACCCGTCACAACACCCCAACCGTTCAACTCGCCCGACGACGCCACAGTAAGCACGTGCGCATACGCCCATACGTGGTTGAAGAGGGACGGCGACATGGTCCAGTAGTCTGTTCCCGTGTATAAGTAATATAACATGTTTCTAAATCCACTCTTTCCTCCAGCCATGTTTACTTCATCCGCTGTGATTAATCCGATTGGCTTTGTTTGTTTTCCATTTCCTGTTGATGTTGATACAGTAAACTTATCAGCTGATTGTGGACAGTTTAGTGTTGGCCCGGTTGCATTTCCATTCCAATCATTGAATCTTGTATATCCATACATTGTTGGTGTAATACCATATCCTGTATTTTTATATGTATTATTCCCTTTTGTTGATACTTGTCGATTGTTACAGAAATATGCGGTTTTTGATATCTTATCATCTACACTACTTAGATTATTTGTATACCAATTTTCAAGATATGTCTTCATCGTACTATTATTTAAATTTTGATGAGCCTGATTATAGGATGTAGATGAATTTGCTACTGACTTCACATTCATCTGTGTTGCATTTCTATAACTTTGGACATGAATTAATCTTTGGCATGTGCCTGTTTTTGAAGTACTGAAACATGTATAATATTTCTTATCATTATATTGTTGGCCATACTCTGTTACTGTTGCACTTACCATATCTCCTGTTACTGTAAAGGCATTATTTTCCTTATCATAAGAATAGCTTGTTCCAAAGTAATATTTTGCTGTTGCAGAAAGTCCGGTATAATTCCATGTATTCTCTGCTTCAGTAATCACATTCTGACTCATATCTCCATACATATATCCGACATATCCATTATCTGTATAGTATGGATTGAATTTACTTGTTCCTACTTGTCGATTATTATTTGCTTCTCCATTCTCATGTGGAGTTGTTCCATCATAGATAATACGTAAGGTTCCGTCCCCGTTGACACGAATAATTCGATAGTATTTATTATCTAGTTTGACATAGTTTCCAGCTACCGCTCCTCGATAATAATAACTTGTTCCGTCATCATCATTCGTTGCATATAGCCCTGATTCACTATTATCAAAACTTGATACACTCGCACTATAATCATACTTTGTCATCTTATATGTCTTTGCACCTGCCCCATCTGTAGTTGTTGTGACTCCTGTGATCGCATACATAACTGTACAACTTGTATTTGTGCTTTGACAAGTATAATATGTCTGTCCACTTGAGAAATCTAATGTCTCTGGGTTAGTCAATGTATAGTTTGTTAATACATAGACTCCTGTACTTTGATTAAATGTATAAGTTGTCGAAATATTATGATATGTATTTGATGTATAAGTTCCAGTTGATGTCGCATGCTTTTCCTGGTACACAACATTTGGACTCGTTATTCTAAAGTTTGGAGTTCCTTTTGCTTCTATCTCTTGTTTCGCTTC
>CASEIJ010000015.1 GCA_949288035.1 uncultured Mycoplasmatota bacterium | reverse complement strand
GATGAATTTGACAAGAAGTGCGGCAATTTGAGCAGGACGTGTTTCTTGAGCTACGACCCTGATGTGTGGCTCAATCCGAACAAAGACAACCTTCCATTCTACCATTTCGTTTATGACCCGAGCATTCCAGACCAGCCGGAGAAGGATTACAACAAGGGATGGTCAAGCAAGGAGTTCAAGCATACCGAAGATGAAATGAAACTCAACTCAATCTTTCAACTGCAATGGAAGGACAAGCAGCTCACCAACTATATCGACAAACTCTGGAGAAAGGAATATCCCGACTCATACAAGGACGGTAACAGGCACAAGTCAATCCTTTCAAGAGCCAAGTGGTTGTGTCTTTACGGTGTCCTTTTTGATAATGCAGTAGACTATCTCAAGGCTACATTCGGAAGGCACGGGATAGACGAGAAAGACATAGATGAAATGGCAATCAACAATTACAACTCAAACCGTGGAAAGTTCGGTAGCAAGAGAAACGAGTTGTACCAGAGGAAAGAGAACGGAAGGATGTACAGGATTAGCCAATTGAATGCGGCAAGGCAATAAAGACGGGATATAACAATAAAAACAAAAAAGCCTCTTCAAACCATATCAAAACGAAAGGTATGGAATGAAGGGGCTTATTTTTATTTACTCGGTCTTAAAAGCTTGAAATCAATGAGTTAGGATACTGGTTGCAAAAGGTATCAAATCACATCATAAAACACGGCAAAACGGGATGTAAAAAATACCGTTTTATCTTTCAATTCACGGTCTTTTTGAAATCAGTAAATGATATCATGCTTAGGAATAATTTTGCATAGATTTTAACTTGTAGTTATTCAAAACATTCAGTAAAAAAGTTTCAAAATTATGAATGGAACCAAATAATTGAAGGATACGTTCATTAAGTTTTTCATATTCATCATCAATTAATTCTTGAGGGACTCATACGAAAGGAGCATGTGAAAATTGAAAAGAGATAGAAGTGGTATTAAGATGTAATTTGTAAAAAATATTCTATTATTATAATTTAATAATTATTTGGAATAATATATTGGGATTTAATAAGTAAATTTGAGAACTGAAAAATGTATCGATAAAAATGATATGTAAATAAAACAAAATTATATTAATCTAATTCGCAATATTTAAGAATTTATTATACATTTGCCAAATAAACAATACAAATGGGAAAAGAGATATATACACGTGATAATTTTAGGTCTTCTTTATTAAAGCAAATTATCATTAGAACAGATTATTCAAGTCTGACGGATTTGAATGGATTTATTATGAAATTAAAGTCATTAAAATGGTTCCAACATCTTTTTGTTGGTTATCATCTTGTTAAAGCGAATAATTTTAACTTACAAATAAATCCCAAAGTCATAGAGGAACGCTTTATTCCTCTTGAAGTTAATGAGACTAATAACATACATCGTTTTTTTGATTGCAAGATAGAACCAGCACAAAATTTATTTATGGATATTACTTCAACTTTCATTTGTTTTACAATAGAATGTAATGAATCATATAGAAATATAGATGCTTATATAGATACAATGGTACAAATAGTAACAGCTTTAAAAGAATATGATTCTTATGTACAAACAACAAGATTAGCTATAAGGAAAATAGATGGAAAAGATTTTTCTTCTTTAGAAAAAGCATATCAGACTTTTGAAGTAATGGAAGCGTTAGGAGAAAACGTAATGGATAACATCATTCCATTAAAGAAAAGTTATACAGATTCTTTTATTTCTGAAGATGCGGGTATAAAAGTCAATTTCACTCGAGGTCTAGAGCGTTTTACACACCAAGATGGAACGCAAATCATAAGATGTATATTAGATATGGATGGATATATTGATTCCTCGCTTATTAATCTTGAAGATATAAAAAGCGATGATTTAAAATCATTATTCAAAGAAAAAATTAACGATGAACTCTTTAAATTGTTTAAAGCAAGCGTAACAGAAACATTCTTATCAAATGGTCGTTTATCATGAATGAAAAATATTTAATAAAAAAAACTGATGTCAGCAGTACAAAAGCTTTTGAAATAAAAAGCTATAAAATTCATAATACAGTATGTGAACAAAAAATAGATTGGGCATCACAAGTATTTATAAAAAATCAAACACGGACTATATCTGATAATAATTATCAAAAAAAAGCGAATATAACAATCCATAAAAATGCTAAGTGGCGGTGAAATAAAAATACCAATTACAAGCCTTGATAATTTACGTGTAAAGATTTTTATCGTAGGATATAAAAAACAAGGAGAATCAATAGTTATATTATTTATAGATAATAAAAATAGAGAACACCCTGTAAAATACTCTATTGTTATAGATTGCTATAAATGTAAAAAAAAGAATATTACAGACGAAATATTAAGACATTATTCCGTTAAAACTCTTTCAATGTTATGTTGGACGCATCCACATTCAGACCATTCTCAAGACATAGATGCCTTAATTAAAAAATACTGTAAAGATAGTACACAGATTCTATTACCAGAACATTTTTATAATAGACCAGAAGATATAATAACTATAAATAATAAGAAATTACAAGAAGCTGTTGATAAAGTATTTAATTTAAATAGGTTAAAAAGAGAGGCGGTTACTCTAGTTAGTGCGGCAGCAGGTGGGTACAGTGAAGTAAAAAGTATAATTTTCTCAGGAATTGATGGAGATTTGCCTGTTTCTATTAACACAGTCACACCCATTTCCTCCATTTTGGCTGATTATGCAAAAAATGGTTGTCGAGATGTAAATAAAAACGAATTATCTATATCTATCATAATAAACATAAACGAATACTATTTATATTTTGGAGGTGATGCTATAAACGTACATATAAACAAAATAAACCCTTCTTATTTAGAAAGATGTCGTTTTGTAAAAATTCCCCACCATTCATCAAATACATCTAAACAATTACTTCATTATTTACCGCAAAAAATAGACACTGCATGTACTACAATTTTTAACATACATAATTTACCTGATACTGATATCTTAAATGCATATTGTTCAATAGGAAAAGTATTTGCAACAGGTGAAAAAAGCAAAATTAAAAATAAGTATGAATATGGAATTATTGAATATGAATATGATTTCTCAAAAACAGAAATAGATATTGATGTTCATTTATATAAAAATGCTATTCATGTAAATCATGATGTATTGTAAAAATATTTGTTTAACTGCTATTGATAAAAAAATAACAATCAAACAAATATTTTTCCGGCACTAGAGAACTAAAAAATGACACTGTCCAAAATTTTGTGTAAATGTAACCAGGATTCAGTTATAAGTTTCTCCTTATATCTGGATTCTGTTTTCAAAAATAAGCATAAATTGGTTCATAATCAAGCCCCAGTTCGAAATGGGCATCGTCCATTTCTTTTCAATCTCCACCAGTGAGAGATAGACGGTCTTTTTTACGGCATCGTCAGACGGGAATGAAAGCTTTGATTTGGTGTACTTT
>CASEIJ010000014.1 GCA_949288035.1 uncultured Mycoplasmatota bacterium | reverse complement strand
TGACTGTCAATTATCTTCATAAAATCTTCCTCTGATAAAATTGGAACATTTAATTCTAGTGCTCTTTGATATTTACTTCCAGGATTTTCACCAACAATCACAGCACCTGTTTTTTTACTCACACTACTAGACCAAGTTCCACCAAGACTTTCTATTTTAGCTTGTGCTTCATCTCTGGTCATATGTTCTAAACTACCAGTTAATACAAAACTTTTACCAGATAGTGGTAAATTAGTAGAGGTAGTACCTAAATATTTCATATTTACGCCATTTTCTTTTAAGCGATTGATTAAAGCAATATTAGTTGGATCTTGAAAATATTTAACTATGCTTTTTGCAATAATACTTCCAATATCTCGTATATCTACTAATTCTTCTAATTGCGCTTTTTCTAACGCTTCCATGGTGTGATAATGACTTGCTAATATTTTAGCAGTTTTCGCACCTACATGACGAATTCCTAGGGCAAATAGTAAACGTTCTAGAGAATTCTTTTTACTATTTTCAATACTTTCTAATAAATTGTTAATGCTTTTCTCTCCAAATCCTTCTAATTCCATTAATTCTTGTTTCTTTTCGTATAAGTGATAAAAATCATCAAAAGTATTCAGATACCCCATATTATAAAAATCTTCGACAATGTTATCTCCAAATCCTTCTACATTCATTGCATTTCTTGAAACAAAATGAATCAATCCCTCGATTTTCTTCGCATCACAATGAGGATTCACACAATAATATGCTGATTCTTCCTCTTTTCTCACAAGTGGTTCATGACAAATTGGACAATGAGTCGCCATTTGAAATGGAATTTCACTCCCATCTCTTCTCGATACTTCTGGCCCAATCACTTCTGGGATAACATCTCCAGCTTTTTTTATTTTAACTGTATCCCCAATTCGTATATCTTTACTAATGACATAATCTTCATTATGTAACGTTGTCTTAGAAATAACAGACCCCATTAATAATACAGGTTCTAAAATCGCATTAGGAACCACTTGTCCAGTTCTACCTACTGTAAATTTTATATCTTTTAATTTTGTTAAAACAACCATTGCTGGAAATTTATAAGCAGTTGCCCATCTTGGATATTTTACCGTATATCCACATTTTTCTTGATCATCTAATCCATTTACTTTGATCACAATACCATCTATCTCATAAGATAGGGTTTCTCTTTTTTCAGTCCACTCACGAATATAATCTAATAATTCATCTAAATTAGACACTAACTTGATATTCGGGTTGACTGTAAAGCCTAATTGTTCTAAGAAATTTAATGCTTCATAATGGGTATTTAAACCATAATCTTTCGCATTTGGTATGTGATACATAAAACTAGATAAGTTTCTACTGGCAGCAATACTACTATCTAGTTGTCTTACACTACCAGCCGCTGCATTACGTGGATTAGCAAATGGTTCTTGATGATTTTTCTTTCTCGTTTCATTTAAATCTTCAAATGATTTTTTTGGCATATAGATTTCGCCACGAACTTCAATATCTATCTTTTCTTTTAGACGAAGTGGAATATTACGAATCGTTTTAACATTGTGAGTAATATCTTCTCCCGTCACTCCATCTCCTCTGGTAGCACCACGGACTAGTTCTCCATCTTTATAAAGCAGAGAAACAGAAAGACCATCGATTTTTAATTCACAAACATAACTCGGATGAGAAACATATTTTTTTACCCTTTCATCAAAATGTACAATTTCGCTTTCATTAAAAACATTACTCAAAGACAACATTGGAACTTCATGTCTTACTTTTTGAAAGTCATCAATTACTTCTCCTCCAACACGAACGGTAGGAGAATCACTACGTACAAATTCAGGATATTTCTCTTCTAGTCCTACTAATTCATGTAGATAATTATCATACTCTTGATCGGTTATCGTTGGTTTATCTAAAGTGTGGTATTCATAACTAGCTTTATTTAATAATTCGACTAATTCATCGATGTGTTTTTTGATATCTTGATTCATCTTAATCACCTTTTTTATTATACCATGGATTGGTCATAAAAACACTAATTAAACAATTAGTGTTCCTCTTTTCCCCATAAATGACATGGGTATATTTTCTCATCAATTAATTTTTGAATCGATTGTTTTACATTTTCTGTATCTTCTTTATATGTCACACCATACCATCTTGCAGTAGTAGGAATTGCTTTTACTTGAACATATTTCTCATGAATCATATTCATAATAGAATCTGGTAATAAATATTCACAAGTTAAAAGATTATCTTGATTCTTGCTTACAAAATCATCAAAATGTTTTTCTAAATAAGCGAATACATCTGGTGTTAATACAAACATATTCATAGATACTGGTGCATCTTCTGTGACAGAAAAAGGATGCGTACCATCTAATGGTGAAGCAATAATTTCATCATTTTTTCTTTCAATAGAACTTTCTACAATCTGTGTTAAATACTGATTTTCGACTTTGCAAACACCTCTTTTTACAGATCCATTTTCTGTTAATGTATTGGCTGTATGATATGTGATCACAGCATATTGATGTTCATCTGCCATTTGATCTATAAAACGAGCTGCCTTTAAATAAGCGTCTCTTCCATAAAAATCATCAGCATTAATTGTAACAAATGGCTCATGAATGATATGTCTAGCTGCTAAAATAGCATGAGATGTTCCTAGTGGTTTCATTCTATCTTCTGGAAATTTTAAATGACTAGGAATATCACTTAATTCTTGAAATGCATACTCTACTGGAATTTTATCTTCTACTCTTTTTCCAATGGTACTTTTAAATACTTCATAGTTTTCTTTTTTGATGACAAATACAACTTTTGTAAAACCAGCTTTTATTGCATCATAAATAGAATAATCAATTAAAAATTCTCCATTTGGTCCCATCGGTTCGATTTGTTTTAAGCCACCAAAACGACTTCCCATTCCAGCAGCTAAAATAAGTAATGTTTTATCTTTCATATTATTTCTCCTTCTGTAATGAGGAATAAGTCCAGAAAAATACAAGAGCACCTATTCCAATAATTGCAAACCAAACAAGAGGATTATCACCATGTTCAGCCATAAAATCTTTTACTGGCTTCATCAAATTGTTTAACCCCTCTTCAATATTAAATAATGTATACATATTTAAACTCCTTTCTTCTTAATACTTTTATGACCTTTTAATAATTTCTTAATTCCATGTGGATGGGCAAAAGCAATTGTTAAAATGGATTTATCAATTCCTACAACAACACCTTCTCCAAACTGGTCATGAATAATATGATCACCAATTTGATATTCAGCATTTTTATCAATGGTATTTGTCTTTTTTTGGAAGAAACGAAATGCTGCTTGTTTCTCTTCTTGATCTTGTTCTACATATTTAGAATCAATTTCATCGATAAAACGACTCGGTGGATTTTGACTATCCATTCCATATATTGTTCTTCTTCTAGCATTTACAAGCCATAAACTCTTCTTAGCACGTGTAATTGCTACATAACAAAGTCTTCTTTCTTCCTCTAAATCTTCTGGATTCATAAAAGAGTTATTATGTGGAAAAATTCCTTCTTCCATACCAATTAAGAAAACATAATCAAATTCTAACCCTTTCGCTGAATGAACAGTCATCAAAGTCACAACTTGATGATTATTTTTATGTTCTTCCACATCCGTTACTAAACTAATTTCCATTAAAAATTCTTCTAGTGAAACAATCCCATGATTCTCTTCAAAACTTCTCGTAATCGTTTTAAATTCCTCTAGGTTTTCTAAACGAATATCTGCTTCCATTGATTTCTCACTGACAAGTTCTTGTTTCATACCTGACTTCACAAGTATTTCTTCTACTAATTCTGTAAGCGATAGGTTCTGTTCTGCTAAAATTAACTCTTGTATCATATGTTTAAAAGATAATTCTTTACCAGAATCAATCACTTCAAAAATAGATTTTTCTTCCTCATTTGCTTTTCTAATTAAATTTTCAATTGTTTTTGTTCCAATTCCACGTTTTGGGGAATTAATAATACGCAGTAAACTTACATCATCATGTTGATTATAAATTAATCTCATATATGCGATTAAATCTTTAATTTCTTTACGGTTATAGAAATAAAAACTACCGACCACTTTATATGGAATATTTTCTCTTAATAAGACATCTTCCATATTACGTGATTGTGCATTGGTTCGATATAATACCGCAATATTTTCTGGCCTTATGTGCTGATCAAATAACTTTAAAATTTCTTTCATCACATAATTTGCTTCATCTTTCTCGTCCATTGCACGATGATAGCGAATTTTAACACCTTCTTCATTATTAGTCCAAAGGTTTTTATCTTTTCTCTGTTTATTATTTTGAATCACATCATTCGCAGCATTTAATATCGTCTTTGTAGAACGATAATTTTCTTCTAGCATAATGACTTTTGGATTTTTATAATCTTTTTCAAAATTTAAAATATTACGATAATTCGCACCACGGAATGAATAAATACTTTGATCATTATCTCCAACAACACATATATTACGATATTTCGCACTGATCATTTTCACTAAAATATATTGTGCTTCATTTGTATCTTGATACTCATCGACTAAAATATATTGAAAACGCTCTTGATATTCATTTAATATTTCTGGATATTTACGGAATAATTGAATTGGCATCATCAATAAATCATCAAAGTCAACAGAATCATTTTGTTTTAATTTCTGCTCATATTTCTCATATATTTTAACTACTTTTTCTTCAAAATCAGTCTGAGCAAATCGTTCATATTCTAACGGTGTTAACAATTCATTTTTTGCTCCACTAATACGATTACGAATCGCTCTAGGATTATATTCTTTTGGATCTAGCCCCATATCTTTCATAATCTTTTTGATTACCGTCAATGTATCATCACTATCTAAAATAGTAAAAGTTCTTGCTAAGCCTAATTTCTCATAATTTTCTCTTAAAATTAGTAAACCAAATGAATGAAATGTCGATATTTGGATCTGATAACCAATCGGTCCTAACATAGTGATAATACGTTCTTTCATCTCTTTGGCTGCTTTATTCGTAAACGTAATCGCTAAAATATGTTCGGGAGCAATTCCTACTTCTTCCAATAAATAAGCAACTCTTGTTGTTAATACTCTCGTCTTTCCACTACCTGCTCCTGCTAATACGAGAAGTGGTCCCTCAACCGTTGTGACAGCTTCTCGTTGTTCTTTATTTAATGCATCTAAATTCATATACCACCTCTACTATCACTAAAATCATCATACCATATTTTTAGACATTTGATAAGTCTAGAACAAGTATTTAATACTTTTCACGATATTTCTTTTGAATCTCTTCTTCTGAATATCCGTTGATATAATCTAATGTATCTTCAAAATCTTGTCTTGCCATTTCATGCCACTTTACTAATTTTTGAATTTGCAAAAACAATTTCTCTCGATTATTTTTTAAGTCTTTCTCTAAACGATTTTCTCTTTGTTTTGGACATTGATCATGCTCCAACAATTGTAATACTTTTAATTGAAACAAACAAACTACTATCATAAATACAACAGTTCCTATAACAAATAAAAGATTCGTTTCATGGTATAACCACTTTAAAAAATATAATCCTCCAGATATGATGAGAATGATTGCTACAACAGATAGTACTTTACTTTGTTTCATTCTATTCACCTCCTAGACATCATAACAGAATATATGAAAAATAACCGTCGAAAAAAAGAAGAGAGATCTCTTCTTTCAGCCATGTTAGATAGAAAGGGTATCTAATTAACCCCCCCCCGAGGTAACTTTTTGCTAACCTTTTTCTTTCTATAATTGTAATATTTTTTATACATACGGAACGTTCTTTGATAATTTAACTCATTAATTTCTTGTTCAAACGGATATAGACGAGCGATTTCTTTATCCATTGAAACAATGGTATCGTATAATTCTTTTTCTCTATCTTGAGCTTGTTTTTTCGTCTCTGCTAACTCATCTTGTAATGCTTTAATTTGATCTGTAAATAACTTTGTCGTATGTTGTTCTCTTTTTACAAAGTCTTGATATATTTTTACATCTGGTAATTTTTTAATATCTAACTTTAAAGTTTCTGATTCTTTTATAAAATTACTTACTGTTTCTTTTAGAGATTTTCGAATCTTTTTATAATAAGTTGGATTTTTTAACTTTAATAATTCTTCACGAGAAAGTTCCATAAATTCTCCTTCAGAATAATAAGTGACATAGTCTTTAAAAGTAGATAAACGATCTGCATTATAATCATAGTAAATAAGTGCAACTGGTGTTTCTAGTGCTAAAGCAGGAAGAGCACAGTGCAAACGGTCCGTAATAATTAATTTCGCATTTTGATAAATCGTTAAATACTCTTTAACACGATCTATTCTTTTCTCTAAAGTCATAGAAGTGCTTTCTTCTGGTTTTAACCAATGACTCATAATTTTAATTTCATATTCAGGAAATAATGTATGTATTTTTTCTACAATTTCTTCTTTCATATCAATGACACAGATATAATTACCTACTTTTTTCTTGCCAATTTGATCTAGTGTTAATGTCATACAACCAGAGAAATAAGTATCATATTCTTTTTCTTTTAATACTTCTTCTGTTACTAAATCACGACAGCCTATTTTACCATATGGTTTTAAAAAATCTTTTGTATACCCATCTAAAAATTCATATCCTCTTTTTGTAATTAAATCATTTTCTGTAAAATGCATAGAAATTAATAATGGATGAATATATGGAGTAAAAGGAAAATGTGTCTTCTTATGTAAATACCAACCATTCATAATCGTAGCAACATATTCTTTTTTATCAGGGACAAATTCATCTAGGGCTTCACGATCAATGACATAATCCACTCGTGGTAGAAATTGCATCGCTGCATAAGATTGAATATCATCCCCCAAATTATCCGTCTCTTTATATAAAATTAAGCCATATTTCACAGTATCCCAACTTTCTGTTTTTATTATATCATAACCTATCTATTTCTCAAAGAGCATGGGTTATTTATCTATACTAGTTGCCTCTTTCAGAATATACTATCATTGAAAGAGAGGGATCGAATTGAAAAAAGTTTTAATTTCACTGATTGGGTTTATCATTATTATTGTCTTATCAGTGATTTATTTTTATGTAAACAAACCAAAATCAGATCTAAAAAAAGTAAAGGTGGCAGAAGTAACCCATAGTATTTTCTATGCACCACAATATGTTGCTAAACAATTAGGATATTTCGAAGATGAAGGATTAAATGTTGAATTTATATTAACCCCTGGAGCAGATAAAGTAACTGCAAGTGTTTTATCAAACGATGTACAAATTGGATTTGCTGGTAGTGAGGCAACTATCTATGTATATAATCAAGGAGAAAAAGATTATTTAGTAAATTTTGCTGGGCTTACCAAAAGAGATGGTAGTTTTATTGTTGCTAGAGAGGATATCAAAGACTTTAAGTTAGAAGACATGAAAGGAAAAACTGTGATTGGTGGTCGTAAAGGTGGTATGCCAGAAATGACATTCGAATGGGCATTAACAGAACAAGGAATTGATCCTAAAAAAGATGTTAATATTGATACCAGTGTAGAATTTGCGGCAATGAGTGGTTCTTTTATAGGTGGTAAT
>CASEIJ010000013.1 GCA_949288035.1 uncultured Mycoplasmatota bacterium | reverse complement strand
TAAGAATACAGGATATGGAATCACACCAACATTCTATGGATATACAAGATTTTATGACTGGAATGGAAATGCCACAGGCCCAACCTTATCTTGTCCGCAAGCAAATGATAAGTTTACTGTATCAACATCAACAGGAAATGGAAAACAAACAAAACCAATTGGATTAATTACAGCTGATGAAGTAAACATGGCAGGAGGAAAAAGTGGATCTAGAAACATGTTGTATTACTTATATACAGGAACTGATTACTGGACCATGTCGCCGTCCTACTTCTACGACGTTTGGGCGTTTGCGAGCGAGCTTTATGTGGCGTCGGCGGGCGGGTTGGGCGGCTGGCTCAATGTGTCGAATGGTTACGGCGTCCGCCCAGTGATCAATCTGAACACAGAGAATCTAGAGTTCACAGGTACAGGAACAATGCAAGATCCATTTGTAATTGAATAAAAAATATGGTAAACTATTATTGTATGGAGGTATAGATATGGATAAAAAGAGAGTTGGAATCATAACAGGTATTATCATTATTCTTATTTTAGTGATTGGGTTAGTTGTATATTCTTTTGTAGGTCGTAAAGAAGAGAAGAAACAAGAAAATACAACTGTAAAACATGAAACGGCAGAGAAGTTATATAAAGGACAAGATGGAGAAACATGTACAGAAGTAACGATTGTAAGTCATAATGCAAAAGTAAGTGAAACAGATGATAAAGTACTACTATATTTAATCTTTGGACAGATGAAGAAAGATAAAGTATTAGGAAATGAAATTACAAAAGATGACTATATAAAGAGTGCAGAAAAGATATTAAAGAATGAAGATATACCAGAAGCATTTGAAGATTATGTATATGAAGGGTATGCATATGAATTAAATGGGGATCAATTAACAAGAAAGAAAGTAAAGTGTGATAGTAAGAAATATGTATCTAAGTTATATGGATATAGCAATAATGAAGAGACACTTACTTTAAATGTCAAAGCAGGATATATTGAAAATGAAACATTATATGATTTAAATGGAAAAGAAATAGGAACATATCAAGAAGATGAATTAAATGAGATGTTAGATCAAGGAACATTACAGGTTTATACTTATCAAACCCAAAATGGAGATTATCAGTTAGAATCTGTCAGTGTAAAATAAAAGATATCGCTTAGAATTTCGATATCTTTTTTTGATATGTTTTTTCGTCTGGAAGCATTGTTTCTTCGTATTCTACTGAAAAAATAATGTTATTTTTTTGTTCTTCAATTCTTGTAAGAGCTTGATTTAATTGTAATAATCTCTGTTTTGATTGTAATAATGCTTGTTCGATTTGTTTATTTGTTGTTTTGATATTATTTTGCTTTTCAGAAATTTTATCTAATTCTTTTGATATTTCTTTGATGTTAGAAATTAGTTCATGAATATTGTATTGCTTTAAAGTTTTATTTTCTTTGTATAGATAAAGATAATAACCAGGAATTTGTAAAATGGCAATGAGTGCTAATCCAATATATAGGATCATTCCCAATTGAGTCATAATTTGCATCATTGGAGAGAGAATTAATAAAATAAGATTGAATAAGATGATAAACTGGACGTATTGTTTTTGTTTTAAATGGTATTTCTCATTCGCATTTTCATATATCGTTTGTTGTTGGGATAGTCGTTGCTTTTTTTGAGTTTGTTCTTGAATTACAGAATTATTTTTATAGATGGTAGTATTTTGTTCGTGAAATGTTTTTTCTAAGCGTGATTGTTTCATTTCTTCTTGTTCTATTAATTGTTTTATATCTTTTTCTTGTTTTAGAAGAGCAATTAACTCTTGCATACATTTCACCTCGTTTATGATGACGTTATTTTACCTTAATTTATGATTTCTGTCAAAAATTTAGAACAAACGTGTTATAATAAAAAGAAAAAAACTTTATTTCAAAGTTATATTTTGATAAAATGGAGTTGGTGATATTTATGTTATATCAGTCTTTAGATAATCCTAAAATAAAAGATTTAAAAAAATTACATACCCATAAATATCGTGAACAGAAAAAGATGTTCTTAGTAGAGGGAGAACATCTTGTTTTAGAAGCTTTTCAAACAGGTTATTTAGAAGAATTATTGTTAGAAGAAAAGACAGATTTTTCACTACCAGTTGAGACAAATTACGTTACCAAATCTGTATTAAAAGAATTAAGTAATTTAGATACGCCATCTTCTATGATTGGTGTTTGTAAGATGAGAGAGCCCGCAAATAAGATAGGAAATCGTATTTTAGTATTAGATCAAATACAAGATCCGGGTAATATGGGAACTATTATCAGAAGTGCGGTAGCATTTGATGTTGATATGATTTTAGTGAGTGAAGATAGTGTTGATATTTATAATTCTAAAGTAATAAGAGCAACACAGGGGTTGTTATTTCACATTCCAATTCGTGTTTGTCATTTAAAAGAACAAATAGTGAAGTTGAAAGAAAAGGGCTATCCGATCTATGTAACGAAAGTAGATGGAGGAGAAGATGTAAGACAAGTAGATAAGCAAGGTAAGTATGTACTTGTTATGGGAAATGAAGGTAGAGGAGTTCGTTCTGAAATAATGGAACTCGCTACAAATTATTTATATATTCCGATGAATCAAAAATGTGAAAGTTTAAATGTAGGGGTTGCTACAAGTATTTTGTTGTTTGCTTTAAAGGATTGTGATGACAGTGAATGAAATTTATATAGGAGAAATTGTTGGTACACATGGAATAAAAGGAGAAGTTCGTTTAATTAGTGAATTTAGAGAAAAAGAATATGCTTTTTTAAAAGGAAAAAAGGTATATATAGGAGAAGATAGAAAAGAATTTACGATTCGTACTTATCGTCATCATAAAAAGTACGATATGCTTACTTTTGAAGGAATTGATGATATTAATGAAGTAATTGATATGCGTTTTGAAAAAGTATATATGAATCGTAAGGATATTGAATTAAAAGTACCACTAGAAGAAGAATTTGTTGGGTTAGATGTTTACTTTCAAAAAAAGAAGAAAGGAACTGTTATTGATTTGTTATTAAGAGAAATGCAAGATGTTTTAATTATAAAAAATGATGATCATAAATATATGATTCCAATTGATAAACATTTCATAGAAAAAGTGGATTTAAAGAATCATCGTATGATATTAAAGAATGTAGAGGCTTTTTTCAATGAAGATTGATATTTTAACATTATTTCCAAGTATGTTTGATGGTTTTGTAAGTGAATCCATTATCAAACGTGCGATTGAAAAGGGAAAAGTAGAAGTAACGATTCATAATATACGGGATTATTCAAAAGATCCACATAAGAAAGTAGATGATTATCAATTTGGTGGGGGAAGTGGTATGGTATTGATGCCACAACCTATTATTGATGCGATAGAAGATTTAAAGAGGGAAGATACATTTGTGATATTGATGTCTCCACAAGGAATTCCATATAAGCAAAAAATAGCGCATGAATTATCACAAAAGAAACATATTTTAATCATATGTGGTCATTATGAAGGATTTGATGAGAGAATTTGTTCTTTTGTAGATATGGAAATTAGTATTGGGGATTATATTTTAACAGGTGGAGAACTTGCTAGTATGGTAGTAAGTGATAGTATTATTCGTTTATTAGATGATGTTATTACCAAAGAATCTAGTGAAAATGAATCGTTTGAAAATCATTTGTTAGATTATCCTGTATATACGAAACCAGTTGATTTTAGAGGAATGAAGGTACCGGATGTATTATTATCTGGTCATCATGAGAATATTAGAAAATGGCGCTTAGAACAGCAAATGAATAGAACACAAGAACGCCGTCCTGATTTATTAGAAAAAGAGTAAGGAAAGAGTTGGTGCAATTTGGAGAAAACATATCGTTTAAAAAAAGAAAAGAAAAAGAAAAAAATAAAGCCATGTAATTTTAAAAAAATGGATGGATATCTATTTACTCCAAAGAATAAAATAAAATATCCTGGTATTACTGTCACAAAATTTAAAGCTGTGAATCCTGAAATTATCGAAAATTTATTAAAAAAGAAAGTAAAAAAGAAATTAGAGTTATATTTACAGTATTTATTTTATTTATTAAATGAAACAGATGGAGAACCAGGAGCAACCGATATGGTATTAGACGATTTGGCTCGTTACCAACAAATGGTAAAAAATTGCTACCAAAAATATTTAGGAGAACAATATATTTTAGAATTAGAAAAACAAGTAGAATATATTAAATTTTGTGCTAAACAAAGAGAACAAGAACTTTATCAGATCAAATGGATGGAACAAATGGAACAGGATTTAAAAAGAGCACGATAGTAGTTGCATATTCTTCTTATTTATGTTATAATCTTTAACGTCTTGTGATCCGCTGATACATGATTATGATCACTGTAAAAGAAAAGGAGCGTGACATTGTGAATATTGTTGATAAGATTACTCAAAGTCAAATCCGTAAAGATATTCCAGAAATTCGTACTGGATATAATGTAAGAGTCGGAGTTGAAATTAAAGAGGGAAACAAAACAAGAATTCAAAACTTTGATGGTTTAGTTGTCGCTGTACAAGGTGGAGGTATTTCTAAGAATATTATCGTTCGTAAGAAATCAGGAGGAGTTCAAGTAGAAAGAACATTCCCAGTGAATTCACCAAAAATTGCTTATATTGAAGTAACAAGAAAAGGTAGAGTAAGAAGAAATAAATTACACTACTTACGTCATATGACAAAAGAACCAAAGATCAAAGAAAGCAATAAGTAGGCGTGAAACGCCTTTTTTTCTTAAGTGGAGGTGTGAAATGAAGATTATAAAAGAGTTAATTCCTTATGTAATAATTATTATAGTAGTTGTATTAATACGTACATTTATAGTCACACCAGTACAAGTAGAAGGTCGTTCTATGGTGCCTACTTTACAAGATAATCAAATCTTATTATTAAAAAAATATCAAAGAAACTATAAACGTTTTGATATTGTTGTGATAGATGATGGAAATGAGAAGTTGATTAAACGAATTATTGGACTTCCAGGCGAAACATTAGAAGTAAGAGATAATAAATTATATATTAATGGAAAATATGTGAAAGAAGAGTTTGAACACGATAAAACAGATGATTTTATCTACAATAAAAAGAAAAAAATTCCTGAAGGATATTATTTTGTAATGGGAGATAATCGTGATAATTCGATGGATAGTCGTGTTTTTGGAGCATTTTCTAAAGATCAAATACTAGGAGTAACCTCTTTTTCTATTTTTCCATTTCAGACATTTGGAAGTATAGAAGCCTAATATAGGCTTTTTTTGTCAGTATTTCTCATTTTAAAAACAAATTGATTTATGTTATAATGTAATAGGTGGTATGTATGCAAGGTAATGGAGAACAAAAGGGTGGATTAAAAGATAGATGGAGAGCTTGGCGGATGAAAAAGCAAAAAGAAAAAAGACAGAAGCAATTAAAAAAACAAGAACAGAAAGAAAAAGAACGCCAATTAAAAATTAAAAATAGTCAAGTATTTTCTAATCATACAGGAAGAACACAATCAAAAAAGAAAACTTTTTTGATGATATGTGTTGGTTTTTTTGCAGCGTTATTTGAATCTCCAGCTAAAAAAAGAGAAAATAGAGAAATGAAAAAGTTTGAGAAAAATGGAGAAAGTGCTCCTGCTGCTTTGCTTTCTTTAAAAGTGGATATTAAAAACTATTCTGATAGTTTAAATCAATGTTTAAATTTATTAGGAAAAGAAATTGATACTGTATTAGATGTACAAGAATTTGATCGTATTCAAAGTTTATTAGATGAGTTTGAAGAAGGGTATAAACAAGTATTAGAAAAATATGAGGTGATTAAAGATCGTCATCGTATTCGTGAAGAAGAAACGGTATTGGGGCTTACTAAGAGTAAAGAAGTCATTGTAGATGATAGTATGTCAGAAGAAGCAAAACAGAGTATTCTTGCTAGTACAGCATTCATTACAGCACGTTTAGAGGAAGTCCAAGAAAAATTAACACAAGTAAAAACAGAATTAGAAGTAAAAGAAAAAGAGTGGGATATAGAGCCACCTGTAGAAGAGAAAGAAGAAAAGAAAGTAATTGCAACAATTCATACTGGAGATGAGACAATTGAAATTACAGAAAAACCATTTCATAAAAAAGCAAGTATTGCTCGTCCTCAGCCAGCGATTGACTTTTTAAAGAAACAAAATGAAATGATGAAAGAATACGAAGAGAAAATTGATTCGATTCATCGTATTTCACCGGATGATGTAGATTTAGAAACATTAGAGTCCTATTTAAAAGAATTGACAGATATGAATCAAGCATTAGATCAATCATTATCTTCTTATAAACAAAATCAAGAGAAATATAATATTCATAGTTTAATTGCTTTTGAAGATGTACGTTCTTTTGATAGATATCGTTTAACGGTTAGTGATGTAAAAATACGTGAGATATTACGTCATACAACTGGTGAAAAAGAAATGATTGAAACATATATCAAAGATAAGAAACAAAAGTTAGAAAAACAACAGGAGAAAGAAGAATTTGTAAAACAAGAAGTACCGAAAAAAGAAGAAATAAAGATGGATCAAGTTACTCTTAAAACAGAGGAAATTGAACAAGCAGTAAATGAAATTAAAAAAATTATATCAGAACAAGAACAAACATTACAGAATTTTCACACAACTTTAAGTAAAAGTAGTATTCGTGTTAGAAAAGAAAATCACTTTAGTCGATTTAAACATTTAATGTCTAGTTTTACTTCAATGGCATTTGGAGTGATTGGTGTGTTTGCATTTAATAATCCTCTTATGAAAATACTAACAGGAGGAATTGCTTTTAATGGTACGGTTAAAAATTTACGACGTGCGATTCGTCCTGATATGACAGTAGCAATGTTAGATACAGAACAAATATTAAAAAGTATTAAAACAAAGCAGGATTGCATTGAACATACAATTGATGTTTATAGTTCTACTTTAACGGAAATAGAATGGTTAAAAGAAGATTTTGAACATGAATTTAAAGCATATGAATCAATTCATGCAGATATGTATCAAAGTATGATGAATCAAATAGAAAAACTAAAACAGACAGTTGAAAAAGAACTCACTGTTGCCGAAAATATGAAAGCAAATACCAAAGAAGAAAAACAAAAAGTATTAATATTAAATAAAAAATAAAATCTTAGTAATGATTTGATACTAAGATTTTTTTGTGCTCTTACAAAAATACGTTATAATAGAAATAGGAAAAGAGGGATAGGATGAAATTAGTTGTAATCCCTAACTATGAAGATTATCGGATTGATGCGATGTTTGATTGTTATAAATGGGATCCTCAGTTTTTAGATCATAACACACT
The DNA here is from genome assembly GCA_949288035.1 of uncultured Mycoplasmatota bacterium. Lineage (GTDB taxonomy): Bacteria > Bacillota_I > Bacilli_A > RF39 > UBA660 > UMGS2016. Next base: position 2,689 of record CASEIJ010000013.1, on the reverse strand, counting down.
TTCAAGGTATGCATTGGTATTATCTCATCAAGAAGCGAAGGAAATAGCTCATTTTACGGAAAAATTAGATCAAGAAACAAGAAATGCCGAAGTGTGTTTAAACCATCATTTAGACTTAACAAAAAAATTAAAAATTCCGAGACAGATTAAAAAAGAATTAAAGAGAATGAAAAACTATGATGCAGAGAAACATATTCGTTTGATGCGTTATGATTTTCACTTAACACAAGAACATAAATGGGTAATTAGTGAAGTTAATAGTGATGTTCCCGGTGGTTTTGCTGAGGCATCATTACTACCTCTTTTAGCGTGTAATTATATCAATTCAAAAAAGTATGTTAGCATGAACTTTGGAGATTGTCTTGCTACAGCGATTACCAATAAAATAAAACCAAAGGGAACGATTATGTTTGTGCACTGTACTTCTTATAGTGATGATCGCCAAGTGATGCAGTATATTGGAGATCATATGGAAGCACTCGGTTATCGTGTCATCTATGGAGCGAGTGATCATGTTCAATTTCAAAATCAAGAAGCATTTAGTATCTTAGATGGTTATCAAGAAAAAATTGACTGTATTGTTCGTTTTACACCATTGGAATGGTTAAAAGATATGAAACCTAAGACATGGAGTGGTTATTTTGATACAATCACACCATCTTGTAATCATCCGATTGCTGTTTTTGCGCAAACAAAACGTTTTCCTTTGATATGGGATGAATTAGAAAAACGTGGAATTCAATTAGATACGTGGAGAAAGTTATTACCTCATACCATTGAAGTAAAAGAATTAAAAAGACAAAGTAATTATATTTATAAGCCAGCTTGGGGTAGAGTGGGAGAAAAAATATCCATTCAGGAAGCATGCCATGAAGAAGAATATCAAGCAATATTAAAAGATGTAAAAAAACACCCTAGTCAATATGTGGCACAACAAAAGTTTCATAGTATGCCCCTTAAAAGTCCTGATGGGAAATATTTTCATGTTTGTTTAGGTTCTTATACAGTAGATGGTAAACATGCAGGCTTTTATGCACGCATCAGTGAAAAGGCCAGAATTGATTCGGAGGCAGAAGATATACCTGTGTTGATAGAAAGGAGTCATAGAAATGGATCGAAAAGAAATCTATAAAATATGGGCTCCACGTGATTGTAAATGGAGTGCTTGGGTAAGACCAGTACCATTTGTTGGAATTGATTCATCATATCAAAATCATGAATGGATTGATTATACAATTCCTACGATTCGCTATCTATCAGAATATCAAAGTGATACAGTAATCATTCTAGATATAGATGGTATTGATAGTATCAAAGAAGGAATTGCACTCGCTAAACTAGGATATTGTCCTGTTCCTATTTTTAATGGGACAAACCCACCACAAGGAACAAAGGGAACTACAGATAACCAAAGAACTGCATCATTACTTGTATGGGGAGCAAATGAATTACAAAAGATAAAACGAATGGATAACGCTGCTCCTGTATTTCTTTTAGATGCCAATCGTTTGAATCGTTATAAAGTAAATCCTTCTATTTTTGATAATAGCTGGGATATTTATCCACAGGATATTCCATCTCCTCATTATTTCTTAAAACAGAGGATTACCAAAATAATTGTGCGAGGAAATCAATTACATCCTGATTTAAGTAAAGTATTATATAAATATCAAAAGAATCACATACAAATATTATTTACCAATGGATATGAAGAACCAAGGATTGTCAAAATCAAGAAATCAAAGAAAGTAGAACTTTAGATAGGAGAAGTGAAGACAGGTGATAAAGTATACAGGAAAGATTGTTCAATTTGGATTTGGAGCTGTCGGCAAAAGTTTCTTTGAAAAAGTATCTAAAGAGATTTCTTTTTATGAGAATCGTTATATTGTTATTACAGGAAATCCAAATGAATTTGAAGCCTATATCAATATGGGAGGTATTGCTACTAACTTTTATGTATATGATGTAAATCGAGAAAATTATCAAGAAATATTTGATCAGTTTTTAAGTGAAGGGGATTTATTGATTGATTTTGCGGACACTGTAGGGACAAGAGATATATGTAAGTGGTGTTGTGAACATAATATTATGTACTTGAATACAGGGGAAGCTGATTGGCCAGAAAATTGGTATAGTATTTTTACGGAAAATTTGTTGAAGAATGAAATGAAAGAGAAATATCACAATGATTCAAGATATAATCGTCATCCTATTGTCTTACAACATGGGAATAATCCAGGATTAGTATCTCATTTTGTAAAAGCAGCAATCGACTATATCATTCATAAACAATTTCGAAAAGATAAAACATTAAAAAAATTATTAAAAGAGCAGAAATGGAATGAAATAGCACGCTTTCTTAAAATTCGTATGATTCATGTCAATGACATTGATTTACAAAAAATAAAAGAACCTTTTCAAGAAAATAAGTTAGTAAGTACTTGGGGTCCTGATACATTTTTCTTTGAATTGTTAAGTGAAGCAACAGAGAATTTAGGAAGCCATGAGAAAATGAATGAAAGTGATTTATATCGGATGATAGATCAAGAAAAGGGGTTTGTAGAATATAAAACAATTGCTGCTGATACAAAGTGTAAAACCTATTATCCAAATGGTTATTTTGAGGGGTATTTAGTACCACATGAAGAGACAATTACGATTGCGAATTATTTAGAAGTAGTAGAAGAGG
>CASEIJ010000012.1 GCA_949288035.1 uncultured Mycoplasmatota bacterium | reverse complement strand
TTAGATATAGGTGTTGAATTAAATGAAAAAGGAAGTCAAGCTATCTATGATGTTACAGTAGAAAACCAGGGAACGATAGATTCCTATGTCAAAGAAATTAGATTAAATGATGGAGAACCAACTGATTTAAAAGTGTATATTAGTGGAATATATAAAGGATTCTCATTAAAAGCAGGGGAAAGTAAACAGTTTCAAGTCATTGCAGAATGGAGTGCGAGTGCTCCAGAAAGTAGTGAGACGGAAAAAGATGTAAATGTTTCTATTGATTTTGAACAAGAAACAGATGATGTAGTAAAACCAGAATTAAGTATGCCAACGTATACAGTCGATTATCCAAATGAAGTATGGACGAAAGAAAAGAATGTAACAATGACTTATCCAGAGGGAGAAGATTTGTTATATCAATATTCAACAGATGGAGGAAAGACATGGCTAATCGCACCATCTAGAGTATATGTATTAAAGTATACTCAAGATGGAACATTATATATAAGAGTGAGTGATGGAATTAGTATATTAAGAACCCCATTAATTACAATCGAGAAAATAGATAATATTGTACCAAGTATTGAAATCGACGGAAATAGTAGTACTTGGGCAGGTTCTAAGACTTTAATCATTCATGCCAGTGATCAAGAATCAGGACTAGCAAGTAATCCATATTCATGGGATGAAGGAAAGACTTGGACGAGTATCAAAGAAAAAGAATTTACTTCTAATCAAACAGTGAATATATGGGTAAAAGACGCAATGGGGAATATAGCTAAAACAGAAGTTGTTATTGATAAAATAGATATGAAAGCTCCAAGAGTATTGATTGGAGGAAATACTGTAAATCCTGAACCATCAAAAACTATTTTCTTAAATGCATATGATAATGAATCAGGATTGCATGAAACAGCTTATTCATGGGATGGAGGAAATACTTGGACAAGTTCTTCTAGTAAAACATTTACAGCAAATCAACAAGTAGAAGTATGGATAAGAGATAAAGCCGGAAATATTACAAAAAGAACAATACAGATTTCAGGAATTACTGCAGAAGAGTTAGAGTTAACAGTGAATTATTCTAATGTAACAAGTTCTAGTGCTACGATTTCTGCATATATTACCCCAACGGGAACTAGTGTTAGAAATTATAAATTTAGTTGGAATGGTAATAGTCAAACACAAACTAGTAATACATTTGTATTAACAGGATTAACTAAGAATACCTATTATCAAGTTACTGTTACAGCAACCACGTCAAGTGGAGAACAAATTACTGAAACAATATCTTTTTATACAAATAATATTCCAACGCCTACGTATTCATCTATTACAAATGCTGATGGTAGTAAAACTGTAACAGTTCGTTATAGTGGAACAAAAACAAGTAATTTAGTATATCAGTATAGTATTGATAATGGATATAGTTGGAGAACGATTAGTGGTAATGAAGTCCAATATACATTTACGCAAAGTGGAACAATTATTGCAAGAGTACAAGATACAGGAAATAATAATAATACAGTAACTGCTTATACTTATACTGTAACGATCGAAGAAGAGGAAGAATTATCACTATCGATTGGATATTCCAGTGTAACAAGTGCTGGAGCAACACTGAAAGCTACAGTAAATCCTACGGGAACAAGTATTAAAAATTATCAGTTTAAAATTAATAATACAACATATGGTACACAATCAAGTAGTACGTTTGTAGCAACTGGTCTTACAAAAAATACATTACAAAGAGTTAGTGTCACAGCAACGACATCAGATGGTAGAACTGTTACGGGAAGTACATCCTTTTATACAAATGATATCCCAACTCCAACTTATTCTTTATCTACGAATAATGATGGAAGTAAAACCGTAACGATTAATTATTATGGAACTAAGACAGATAATTTAGAATATCAGTATAGTATTGATGGAGGATATAGTTGGAGAACAGTTTACGGAAGTTCAGTGATGTATACTTTTTACAGTAGTGGAACAATCATTGCCCGTGTTCAAGATACAGAGAATTCTGGTAATACAGTAACAGCATATACATACACTGTAACTGTTTCTGGAGGTTCTACTTCTACACCAACGACAACACCTGATCCAACACCGTCTGGATGTGGAACATTGAGAATTGCTGCTGCAAATTCATATATCATAAATAATACAAATTGCCAACAAATGGATCAAATTCAATCTAATCTACGTCTATCAGGTACTGAATCAACTGAGTTAGTGAATGTTAAAATAAAAGCTCCTTCTTCTAATTCTTATCAAACAATACAAAATGGTATATCGATTCAACCAAATAAAGATCATTATGTATATTATAGGGTATATTCTTTTCCTGCCTATGAATCATGTATCGGTGAGGAGCCTTTAGAAATGACGCTTTTAGTTGAAAGACAAAATGGATGTCCAGATGTTACAGCAACTTATTATTATGGATATTCCTCTTTGCGTGGTGATTGGGAATTTACAACGAATAGAAGTCTATTAGATTAAAAAAGAAATATGATTTTCATATTTCTTTTTTTGAATACTTAAAAGTTCTTTATTTTATAATCATTTTGTGGTATTCTAAATTTATATAGATGCTAAGGTGATTATATGGGTAGTACGTTGGAACAAGTTACAACATTACAAAAAGAATTCATTTTATATTCACTGAACTTAGAAAAAGCAGTTGAGTTAGAAGATCGTTATGGAATTGTTTACTATGATGTATTATTACAATTTACATGGAAACAGTTAGAAGAAATATATGTTAAATATGTGGATGATAATGAAATGATCGTTACACCATTTTGTAATCAGATTGCGAAAAGTCTATTAGAAAGAGAAGCACATTTACAGGATGAAGATTATCAATCTTTTTTAAGATTGTTTGTTGAGGAATTGTTTACTAAACATCATATTAAAAATTATCAACTGATTTTTGAACCATTATCTTCTTTTGGAGAAGTAAAAATAGATCATAATCAATATACTGTGATATTATCTAATAATCATTTGAAAGATATTAATATTCGTTTTAATTTGGAAACTATTTTTTTACAACTTTTAAAAATAAAACAATATGAGTTAAAACAACATTCATGTGATGATTGTTATGTAAAACTAAAACAAGAAAAAATAAAAGCAGTTCAGAAATATTTTCCTTATTATTTTTATGATTTTGATTTTGATGAGATGTCTTCTTTGGAATTATATACAAATTTAGAATTCTTTTTATATGTTAGTAAGATATCACCAAGAAAAAGAAAAGAATTGGAACGTGAAATCAAAAAGAAAATGGAACAATATCATACTAAGATCGTTATCGAGAATTTAAAATCTTATGAAGATAAATTTCCTTTTAATAGTTATGATTTATTATTTGAACAGCATTTAGATGAATTTCCACAGATGATTGAAGAAGATGTTTTCCAATTAGAATATCAGTTAAAAGGGAAGAGGAGAACACTCTTAGATATCTTTTTATCTAGTTCAAAGTTACAGAAATTAATAGAGCATAAAAATACAAGTGACGAGAATAAGAAAAAAGCACAGGAGAAAATTAAAGTATTAAATGAAATGATTGAAAAGAGTGATTTTTTTATTAGTGAAATTGGGGATGTTATTCAATTTTTATTTACATCGGGGTTATTAGATAAAGATAAAAAGGTGGATCAAAAATTATTTGAAGTATTGATGAGAAAATATAAACATATGATTTCTATTTTTTGGTATCGATATTCTGATGAGTATGTAAATTATTTAAACTTAGTCAAAGAAATAGAGAATAAGTTAATTTTACAGATGAAGAAGAATAAACAGTTAGCACTAAAAGATTATCAACGATATTTAGAAAACGAAAAACAATTTCAAGAACATATTCATTATTTTGAAAGTTTTCAACATGAGATGAATCAATATTTTAAAAATTTACAAAATACGATAACTATGTAAAAGAGAATGAGTTTCTCTTTTTTTTCATTCAGAACAATGTTATAATGTTTATATAATAGGAAAGGGGCTTATACATGTTAGGACAAATTATTTCAATTGAAGAAAATACGGTTATTTTAAAATTAAATATTGATTTAACAAAGTTTCAAAGTATTGTAAATTTGTTTGTGTTATTAGAAGAATCAGATCGAAGATTAATTGGTGAGATTGTCGATGTGAAAGAAGGAAATGCGTATATTCATTTATTGGGTGAGTTAAAGGGTGAGAATTTTGTTCCAGGTGTAAGTCATAAGCCATCTTTTGGTGCCACTGTTAAACTAATCAGTAAAGAGCGTATGCCAATGATTATGAGTGTTGGTGAATATCAAGAAGATAAACATTTATTGCTTGGTAAGAGTGTTGTTTATGAGGATATAGATATTTCTGTAGATATTAATGGATTCTTTAGTAATCATTTTGCGATTTTTGGTTCTACAGGTAGTGGTAAGTCTTGTAGTGTGGCTCGTATTTTTCAAAATTTATTTGAAAAGAAAAATTCGATTCCTTATCGTGCTAGTATCTTTATTTTTGATGCATATGGAGAATATCATCAAGCATTTTCAAAACTACATGAGATTACTCCCGAATTAAATTTTAAAGCATATACAACCAATTTAGAGTTTGGTGATAGTGAAATATTAAGAATCCCATTATGGTTGATGGATGTCGATGATATTGCTATTTTATTAGGGGCAGAAAAGGCAAGTCAGTTACCAATATTAGAAAAAGCACTTAAATTTGTTACTGTATTTGCACAACAAGAAGATGTAGTAATTAAATATAAAAATGATGTAATTGCCCGTGCTTTATTGGATATTTTATCTAGTGGACGTGCACCAGCTCAAATACGTGATCAAGTAACAAGTGTTTTAACAAGTTATAATACGAAAGATTTGAATCTAGAGACAACGATTTATCAACCTGGTTATTCAAGACCATTAAAACAGTGTTTATTTATTGATGCGACTGGTAAAATTCGTGATATGGAATTATTGATTAATTTTTTAGATACTTTCTTAGATGATAATCTTGAATTAAAATTACCGGATGGAACATTTAAGTATAATTTAAAAGATTTAGCAAGTGCTTTTGATTTTGCTGTGATTAGTGAAGGAGCATTACTTAGTGAAAAGGTATTTGATGATGTCAATTTATTAAAAGTTCGTCTTCATACGATGGCAAATGGAGAGACAAGTACTTATTTTGATTATCCTGATTTTATTACCAAAGAACAATATATTCGTAATTTATTAACAGCACCAAGTGGTCAAAAAGCTCAAATTATTAACTTTAATATTAATTATATTGATGATCGTTTAGCGAAGACAATTACGAAAGTATATTCTCATTTATTATTTGATTATTGTAAAGATAATCGTAATCGTGGAACACTTCCATTTCATATTGTTTTAGAAGAAGCCCATCGTTATGTTCAAAATGATAGTGATGTTGCTTTAATTGGTTATAATATATTTGAACGTATTGCGAAAGAGGGAAGAAAGTATGGTGTAATTCTCGGTTTAATTAGTCAAAGACCAAGTGAATTATCAGAAACTACTTTATCACAATGTAATAATTTCTTAGTTTTTAAAATGTTACATCCGCGTGATATTTCCTATATTCGTGATATGGTACCAAATGTAACAGAAGAAATTATGAAGAAGATTCGAGTATTACAGCCTGGTTCTTGTATTGCTTTTGGTTTAGCATTTAAAATACCAGTAATCATTCAATTTAAAATGCCTAATCCAACTCCTTCTAGTGATTCTTGTAATGTTAGCAATGTTTGGTTTGTAAAACGACATTAAGAGCATTTGCTCTTTTTTTTGTTATGTTATAATAATTGCGCAAATGAGGGGATTTTATGGTAGAAAAGTTTTTAACAAATCATACAGATGTCATATATTTTTCTTCTCCAAAAGAAAATGCATCAGAACAATATCAAAAAGCATATGATATTGATATGAAACAATTACTACATAAAATTGAAGATAAATATCAATTAAAAATTCCAAGAAGCGTTAGAAAAAGATATCTGAATTATCATAGTGAAAAAAAGAATATGATGCAGAAAATGAATTTAGTGATGAAAAAAAGATGATTAATTCACCTTTTTCCCTTGATAAGTATTTCTTTTTACCATTTCTTTATCGATTTCATTTAATACACAAAACTTTTTTAATAACCAAGTAGGAGCGATTAAATCTTCTTTCACAGGATCTCCGGTAATTCTATGGATTACAATTTCTGGTCTTAATAATTCTAGTTGTTCTATTACAATATCTACATATTCTTCTCTGGTAAGAACATGAAAGGGATTTTTCTTGTACATAGTAACTAGGGAAGTATCTTTTATAATATGTAACATATGGATTTTGATTCCTTGGATATCTAATTGATTGATGTGTTTTACTGTTTCTAACATCATTTCTTTTGTCTCATATGGTAGTCCATTTATGATATGTACAATCACATTGATATTTCTAGCTCTTAATTTTTTAACCATATCATCAAACTCTTGGGTTGTATGACAACGATTGATTAATTTACTGGTTGTTTCATGGATAGTTTGCAGTCCAAGTTCTATCATAAGATAAGTTCGTTTACTTAAATCTTCTAAGTAATCCAAACATTCATCCGTAATCGCATCTGGTCTTGTTGCAAGGGCTAAACCGATGACATTTGGATAGTTTAAAACAGGTTCAAATTTCTCTTTTAGTTCTTCTACTTTGGCATAGGTATTCGTACGCGCTTGAAAGTAGGCAATTAATTTACCATCTGGCCATTTTTTGTGCATCATTTCTAATCCTTGTTGCCACTGTTTTTCGATACTATCTTGTTTCTTTCCCGCAAAGTCACCACTACCGCTTTTTGAACAATAAATACATCCTCCATAACCTTTGGTACCATCTAAATTGGGACAGGAAAACCCTCCATTCAAACTAATTTTAAAAACTTTAGAATGAAATGTATGGTGATAAAAATAATTTAATGTGTGGTATCTTTTATTGTCTAATGTATATGAAAATGGGTTCATAGGGCACCTCCGTATTAGAAATTATATCAAAAATATGGCATTTTATGGGAAAAATGTGAAAAAACTTACTTTTTTTCTATTTTTTCTATGTAAAATATAGGGAAATTTGCTATAATGTTGATGGAGGTAGAATATGAAAAAGTATAGTTTATTAAAAGCCTTAGGAATTTGTTTTTTTGTATTGATTGTACTATCATTCATTCTTCCTACTGGAACATTCTCTAGTGGAACATTTACAAAAGCAACCACAGAGCCAATTGGGTTTTTTGAATGGTTTTCAGCACCAATGAATACAATCATTAACTATGGTATGTATGGAATTATTTTCTTACTAATTGGTGGACTATATGGAGTATTAAACAGAACTGGTGTTTATACAAAAGTAGTTGACAATGTAAAGAAAAAATATGAAGGAAAGGAAAAGAAGTTTCTTACAATTTCTATTTTAGTATTTGCAGTACTAGCTAGTTTAACTGGTCTTAATATCGCACTATTTATTTTAGTACCATTTATGGCTGCAGTTATCTTAAAAATGGGATTCTCAAAAGTAACTGCAATGCTTTCTACAGTAGGTGCTCTTTTAGTTGGTATGCTTGGAAGTACTTATGGATTTAATGTATGTGGTTATATTAATTACTATTTTAGCTTAGATGTAAATAATGCGATTTTAATAAAAGTAGCATTCTTAGCCATTTTAGTAATTTTCTATAATTATATGATTCGCAAGAGCGCTAAAGTAGAAGTTGTTGCTGTAAAAGCTGAAACAAAAGCTTCTGAAGTAACTACTAAGAAAGTTACGAAAGAGACAAAGAAAACAGCAAAAGCAGAAACCAAGAAGAGTACTAAAACAACGAAGAAAGCTGCTACAAAGAAGACAACAACCAAAAAGAAAAGTAGCAAAAAGAATACAATGAATGAAGCTGTAAAAGACGATGTATTAGTAGTGCCTCTTTATAAAGAAGTTGAAACAAAGAAAAAGAAGAGTGCAGTACCAATGATTGTGATTATGGCAATTATGTTTGTTCTTGTATTAGTTGGTATGTATAATTGGAGATATGCATTTAACATTGATATTTTTGAAAAATCATATGAATCTATGATGGGTGTTGAAGTAAATGGATATGCATTGATTCAAAATGTACTTGGTTATGTAAATCCAATTGGATATTTTACAGTATCAGAACTTGCAACAATTTTAATTCTTGCTGCATTCTTGATTGGATGGATTTATAACTTAAAATTCAAAGAAATCTTAGATGCATTTATCGAAGGTATGAAAGAAATGCTTCCAACAGCATTCTATGCAGCACTTGCTAATATTGTTATGGCAGTGATTGCATCATCTTCTACAGGTGGAAATATCTTCTTTACAATGAGTGATTGGCTATTAAATTTAACAAAAGGATTTAATGCTGTTACGACATCTGTTGTATCTGCATTAGGTGGACTTTTCTACAATGATATGCCATACTTAGTGAATTCATTAGCTGATACAATGGTTTCAAAATATACAAATTCTGCTCTTTATCCATTAATTGGATTTATCTTCCAATCTATGCATGGACTTGTGATGATGATTGTTCCAACAAGTATGATTTTAATTGCTGGACTATCTTACTTAAAAGTTTCATACAAAGAATGGTTTAAAAACATTTGGAAAATACTTTTAGGATTATTAGTAATTACAATTATTGCAATTACAGTTCTATTCTTAATAGTAAAATAAAAGAAGCATCCTTTGGGATGCTTTTTATATAATTCTTTTTGCATGAACAACTAATCTTTCTTCATTATGACAAGTTGATAGTGTTAAAATAGAATCGGTTGGATTAATTGTAACAGGAAATTGATGAGCGCTTCTATTTTGTAACATAGTTGCAAATCCATAGAAATCACTATCTGTTGCAAATTGAACTCTTAAATAATCAGAAGTAACTGGTGTTGTATAAACTGAGAAGATTTGATATTTATAAATCGTATTTTCCATATTTAATGTAATAATATGATTGTCTGTGTTTTGGAGCCATGTCTCATTTAATACATTCTTTAATGTTCCAAACATACTTTTTCCTGAGTCATGTCCATATAGAATGATATTACGATTGTTAATATTTTTTGCATTTCTATAATCCATAAAAATCCATCCATATTTATTATTTTGTTTATAAATATTATGTGATAAATAATATTCATTGTCAGTTGTTTGAACCAGTGGATAATAGATATTTGTGTTGGGAACATCAATGATACCAAACACATCTGAATTAATTTGTTTTAATTCTTCTAAGGTTTGAGATGTATCAGTTGTATCAGGTACATTTGGTGATTGTACACCCGCTGATATTTCTGTATGATATTGTTTCATAATTTCGTAGATTTTATCTTTTGTCTTTTCGTAATTCTTTTTATCAATCGTTGTTGTTGTAAATTGAATGATAAAAATGAATACAATTGATATTACCATAATGATACAAGCTGTTTTTAAAATATTTAAATTAATTTGTTTTAATATGTTTTTCTGCTTGTATTGTTCGTGATAGATCATTTTGACATGAATGAATTGTTCTTTTTTTAACAATTCTTTTATTTTGGAAAAATCTTCAATTAATTGTGTCTCATATTTTTGGGTTTGTCTGATTTGGATAGTGAGATGTTGTAAATTTTTCTTTTTTAAAAATTTTAAGATTGTTTGAAAAGAAGAAAAGCTTGTGTAGTCAATTACAATATATTTTAGTTTCGCATTGATATATAAGAATTCATCGATTTCATTTTTATTTTGTGTTACCATATCTTTTGTTAAATATAACTTTTTTTTATAAAATACATCAGAATAAGAAGATAATTGATTTGTATCTATAAATGGACTATGTTTTTTTAATTGAAAGCGTATGTCAATTTTAATATTACGAATTAAATTAATACGATCTAATAGGAAGAAAGTCATATTATAACAATTTACATATGTTATATTTTTATTATTGATTAATTCTTCTACACATTCATAAGAAATTGTTTTATCTTCTAATAAATAAACTTCTTGAATTGTCGGTATTTTCTTTAAAATAACGAGTAGTAAAGGAGCAAGGCTATTTTCAGCAATATATATTTTAGTGATGTTTTTCTTTAAAGCGATTACTTGGAAAAAAGCGGATACTAAATCGCTATTTTTTTGAATATAAGGAATAGAAAAGTACATTTGATTGAGATCTATGATATTTGTTTTATTGATTCCTTTACGGTCAATATCGCCATGATAAAGAGAGAAATGGAATGCATCATCAATTACACATTTAATTTTTACCATATGTATTTTCACCTTTCTATTTTATTATATCCAATATTATTTTATCTTATAAATATATTATCATATATTGTCAATATATCAATTATGTTTTATGTAAAAATATGTCAAATTTACAAAAAATTGATGTTTTCCTATTGAAGATTTTTGAAAAAATTTTTATATTATAAATAGTTTATAATATTGTTAGACTTGGGAATAATAAGAAAGGTGATAATATGAGAAAGTATTTAAAAATAATTGCATTTGCATTTTGTTTTGCTGTTTGCTCTTGCTTAGTAACGAGTGGGGTCAATGCAGAAACAAAAACTTTGTCTGTTGTATTTTTAGAGACCAATAGTTCTGATCCTTCTGGAGTATCAGAAAGTCTAGATGCGAAATATAATGTTTGGGTTGAAGGAGGAGCTACATTTGAGTCATTATCTAAACTATCTTTTGGAAATCAAGTTGTTTTTTGTATTGAACCAACCATTTTAACAGAAAATGGAGAGATGTATGAAAATGGTGATATTACTAAAAAATTAACCAAAGATATGCAAGAACGTTTAGAAGAGATTGCTTATGTAGGTTATGGATATCAAGGTGATACTTCGAATGAAATGTTAGGTGCAACACAAATTCGTATGTGGCAAGAACAAGGATATACTGTTAATTATATTCATACTGATTTACAAAAGAAAATTGATCAAATTAATGAAAGACTAAAAATGTTTGATAAAAATCCATCTTTTAATGGTAAAACAGTTCAATTTGATGTATTAAAAACAGGAAAAGAAAATAATGAAATATTAATAGATACGAACCAAGTATTTTCTCAGTTCAATAAGAATATAAAAGCGAGTGCAAAGTATGAAATAAATGGAAATAACTTATCTATTTGGCGTGAAAAAGGAAATCCTATGACAGGTACTTATTCCTTTGATTTAATTGATCCAAGTGATGTAGGAACTTCTACAGCTTTTGTTAGTAATTCAGGAAAACAAACTGTCGCTGAATTTAAAATGAGTAATCCACATCGTGTGACTGTAAAATATATAACAGAAAAAGCAAAAGTAACTATTTCTAAAACTGATATTACAACGGGTGAAGAATTATCTGGAAGTCATTTGTCTATTACGGATAAAGAATCAGGAAAAGTAATTGAAGAATGGATTTCAGATGGTAAAATTCATGAAATTGATGGTGATAAATTCGTCGATGGAAAAGAATATATTTTACATGAAGATACAGCACCAGAAGGATATCAAGTATCACAAGATATTACATTTACTTATGATGAAGAAGGAATGGAGTTAATTGTGATGAAAGATGAAAGAATTGTAGAGAATCCTGAAACAGGTCTTAGTTTTCCATATATAATGTTAGGTGGAGGAGCAATACTTGCGGTTGGTGGTGTTATCTATCTAATGAAGAAAAATAAATTTAAATCACTTTCATAATAAAAGTACTATTTTCAATACAGGAATAGTACTTTTTCATGTTTTGTGTTACAATATACTTATGATGAATTTAGAAGTAAAAATACATGGAACGAACTATCCTGTTGTAATAGAAAAGAAGAAAAATAAAAACACTTATATACGTGTGAATCAAGATCTTGAAATATATGTTACAACATCTTACTTTACAACAGGAAAAGCAGTCATAAAGTTAATCAAAGAAAACGAACATGAAATATATAAAATGATAGAGAAAAGAAGAAAGGAACAAGAAAGAGAAAAGAAATTTTATTATTTGGGTCAAGAATATGAGATTTATGTAATGCCTACGAATCATGAGGTAGAAATTTATGATCATACGATGATGATTCCTTCAGAAAAGAAACTGCAGACTTTTTTAAAACAACAAATGAAAGAATTATTTACGGAACATTATGATTATTGGTATCAACAATTCGAAGAACCAATTCATAAACCAAAATTAAAATTTCGTAAAATGAAAACAAGATGGGGCGTTTGTAATCGTCGTGATGATAGTATTACATTAAATACAAAATTGTTAGAATATGATACAAAATATTTGGATTATGTAATTATTCATGAATTATCTCACTTAGTTCATTTTGATCATTCAAAGGAGTTTTGGCAAGTAGTTGGTAAGTATTGTCCTGATTATAGAGTACTTAGAAAAGAAATGAGGGATTGATGTGAAAAAAAGAATCATATGTTGTATTGTTATTTGTTGTATGATGAGTTTTTCTTTTCCAATGGTTGGAAATGCGAAAACAGTTCGGGATTTAATGAATGAGTTAAATGCATTAGAAGCTCAAGATCAACAAAACAAACAAGATAAAAATTTGACACAAGACCAAATTAATCAGACAAATCAGACTATAAATGAAATTACAAGTACAATTACCAAAGCAAAGGAAGAAGTTGTTACCTTATCAGAAGAAATAGAAAAGTTAGATAAAAAAATTGCCAAGAAAGATGAAGAAATTAAAACGTTAATGAATTTTTTACAGATTTCAAATGGTGAAAATGCTTATTTAGAATATGCTTTTGGGGCCAAAGATTTTACAGATTTTATTTATCGTATGGCTATTTCTGAGCAATTGGCAAAGTATAATGATAATTTAATTACAGATTTTAATCAGATGATTGTTGATAATAAAGAAAAACAACAAGAATTAAAAGCACAACAAGAATCATTAAAGAAACAACAAGAACAATTAAATGTAGAATTAGCAAAGCTAGGGGAAAAGATGTCTAGTTTGAATTCTACTTCTATTACTTTGGCAGAAGATATTAAACTACAAAAAGAGATTGTTCAAATGTATCGTGATTTAGGATGTAAAGATGATGATGATATTGATGTATGTGGAAGAAATATGTTACCACCAGGAACTTCTTTTTTAAGACCTATGGTATATGGTCATGTAACAAGTGAATGGGGATATCGTTGGGGTACATTACATGAAGGAATTGATATGTCGACAAGTCCATCTTCTAATGTTCCCGTTTATTCTTCAGCAGTTGGAATTGTTGCAGCTATTCGTACAAGACAACCATGTGGTGGGAATATGGTATTAGTTCATCATAATATTAATGGAAAAACTTATACAGCTATGTATGCTCATTTAAGAACAATTACTGTTTCAAAAGGACAAAGAGTAACACAAAATACACAGATTGGAACAATGGGTGGAGATCCAAATATTGAAACTTTTGATAGTTGTTCTACTGGTCCACATCTTCACTTTACGATTTCTACAGGATTGTATGCGACAGATTATTCTAGTTGGGATACTTTAATTGATCGTAGTATTAATCCACGTAGTGTATGTAATTTCCCTGCAATTGGGGTAACATTTAGTAATCGTTCTTTAAAATATTAAAAGAAACTGAGTTTCTTTTTTCCTCTAAAGAAGATAGATGGTGAAATTATGAAATATATATTGTCTTTGATTATTTTATGTATTTTATTAACGGGATGTGGAAAAGAAGAGAAAGTTTCCAAAGAATTAGAAACATATCAAAATATAGTAGAAGCATTAAAAGTAAAATCGATTAAAAATGAAGAACTACCATGTCATTTAGAAGTGAGTTTAGAAGAATCTAACAGTGGAGAATTAATGTATACAGTGACATTAGATGAACCAAAAGAAGAAATGTATCAAGTAAAAGCAGTATTTATCTCTTTAAAGGAGCAAGAAAATAGTTATCCTAGTATTGGTATTTTCGATGATGGTTTGAATATGGTTCCAAATCAAGTCGATCATAGTAAAAATATCGTAAAAGGAATTGTGTTGGTAGGTTATTTAAATACATCTAAAAAACCAAAAACATATCATGATACATTTCGTCTTTATTTAGAATATCAAACGAAAGATAAAAAAATAAAGACAGTATATTATGAGAAAAAAATATGACAAATTTAATCGTTTCCCTTTGATATACTGAACTTGGTGATGATATGAAAGTAAAAGTAATTGATGAAAGTCATGAAAAAGATTTAGAAGTATCTGTCAATCAGTTTTTAAGTGAATTAAATGGGGAAGTATTAGATATGAAATTTCAAGTAGCAGTAGCTGTTTCTGGAGAAGATCAGATTTATTGCTTTTCAGTATTAATACTATATCAATAGTAAAGGTTGTGAGTTATGAAAAAGAATTCATTTTTAGGTGGTGCTGTGATTTCTACTTTGGGAATTGTAATTACAAAAGCGATTGGTCTTTTGTATGTAATTCCATTTTATGCGATTATAGGAACCCAAGGGGGAGCTTTATATAGTTATGCATATTCTATTTATGCGATATTTTTAAGCTTATCAAATAGTGGAATTCCTGTAGCAATCAGTAAAGTGGTCAGTGAATATAATGCATTAGGGTACCATTATACCAAAGAAAGAGCTTATAAAATATCTTCGTTGGTATTAATTGGTCTTGGTGTTTTCTTCTGCCTTGTATTAATGATTTTTGCTCCTATGATTGCGAAAATTATACTTGGAGATATTCAAGGTGGTAATACAGCAGAAGGGGTAACCTTAGTAATTCGTATTGTTGCAACAGCACTTTTAATTGTTCCAATTGAAAGTGTGACCCAAGGATATCTACAAGGACAAAAGTTTATGTTAGAACCTAGTATGGCGAATGTAATTGAACAAATTGGTCGTGTGGCAGTGATTTTAATTGGTAGTTATTTAATGCTAGATGTATTTCATTTATCATTAGAAAGTGCAGTTGGAGTAGCAGTATTTGGAGCAACAGTAGGAGCTTTAGTTGCTTATTTCTACTTATTACAACGAATTCATAAAAATAGAAAAAAATTACATCGTGATGAAGCACCATTAGAAGCAGAAAAGAAAATTACAAATAAAGATATATTAAAAAAAGTAATTTTTTATGCTTTACCATTTGTCATTATTGATGTATTAAATTCTGCATATGGAATGGTAGATACTATGACAGTTGTAAATACGATGACTGATTTAGGATATAATGCTCATGTAACTGAAACATCAATTGGTGTAATTGCTACTTGGGCCACAAAATTAAATATGATTATTGCTTCTGTTGCGCTTGGTATGTCTACGAGTTTGATCCCTAATCTAGCAGCTAGTAAAGCAAAAAAAGATTATCAAGATATTTCTCATAAAATTAATCAGGCTTTAAAAGCATTATTATTTACAACGATTCCAATGGCCATTGGAATGAGTTTTTTAGCTACACCAATTTGGACCATCTTTTATGGTTACGATGCTTTAAGTATTCATATTTTTCAATTATATATTTTCCAAACAATCAGTTTTTCTTTCTCCACAATTTTAATTAATATGGTTCAATCTTTATCTCATCCTAAATTAGCAATGGGTACATTATTAGGTAGTTTCTTAGCAAAATTTTTATTAAATACACCAATGATGTATTTATTCCATTCGATTGGAATCCCAGCATATTATGCACCAATCGCAACTACATTCTTAACACAATCATGTGTTGCGCTATTCTTACTGATTAAATTAAAACAATATTACCATGTTCATTATTTTGAAACAGTAAGAGTATTTGCCAAAACAATATTAACGACAGGTTGCATGGTAGCATCATTATTAATCATTCAATTATTTGTTCCAACAGTGAGAACAGGTAGATTTGAAGCAATAGGGATTACTGCACTTTACACAATTATTGGAGGAGCTGTATATTTCTTCTTTGCTTATCAAGGTAAATTAACACTCAATGTATTTGGCAATAACTTTTTTACATCTATTATGAAAAGAATTTTGCCAAAGAAAAAAACTGTATAAGAGAATATATTTACATATTTTTATTATCAGTGAATTGTGGTATACTTTACTTAGTAGATATTAGGTGAGTATATGAGAAAGATAAAAAGAAAGAAAAATTACAATCTATATATTTTAGTAGCTTGTGTAGGAATCTTATCCGTTATGGGAATAGGGTATAGTTATTTACAAGAGACGCTTAGTATTAATATGAGTTTGTCTAAAAAGGATCAAGGTATTGATATTACAGATGATGTAGTAACAACTGGGGATGGATTATATGAAGATCAGTATGAGGATGGAAGATATATTTACCGTGGAAGTAATCCTGATAACTATATTCAGTTTAATAATGAACTATGGAGAATTGTAGCCAAAGAAGCAGATGGAACTTATAAGATAATAAGAGATGAATTACTACCACAAAATGAAGGATATACAAAAATGGCATATGATGAAGCTAATCATAGAACAACAGAGAATAATACATATTGTACTAATCCTAATTATGGTTGTGGAGTCTATGCAGCAGTATCAGGAACATTTAGGACACCAAATGGAAATTATAGTGGAACGGTGACAGAAGATTCCAGTATCAAAGAATACTTAAATAATACATACTATCCAACCTTAAATGAAATAGCTAAGAATCAAATGCAAAGTCATACATTCAATATAGGGAGTGTACAAATGTTAGAAACAAGTGGAAACGATAGTATAGAAAAGAATATAGCTGGAGAAAAGATGTATACTTGGACAGGAAATGTAGGACTTATTAATGTAAGTGATTTATTACGTGCTAGTACAAATAGTGCATGCACTTCAGCAACTGATCAGTATTATACATTAATAACAACGTTTGAAAATATATGTAGTAGTAATTATTTATTAGAAGGTTTACCTGATCCAACAGCATATTGGGCAATCAATGCAGGCTCTGCAGAATCTTTGGATGTATCTTTGTATGCATGGTATGTTGTTCATGAGGCTGGGACAACTGGATTTATGAGTAGCAACTCAGCATATAACGATCGTAGTGGGGCACGCCCAGTAGTTTTCTTAAAATTATCGACTCAATTTATTGGTGGTATTGGAACCAAAAGTGATCCGTATATTATTAAAGAAGTATAATCATTTTATAGTAAGTTTTGATATGCTATAATTGTAGTAGATAGGTGAGTATATGAGAAAGATAAAAAGAAAGAAAAATTACAATTTATATATTTTAGTAGCTTGTGTAGGGATTTTATCTGTTATGGGGATAGGTTATAGTTATTTGCAAGAAACACTCAGTATTAATATTGGGTTATCTATGAAACAACCAATAGATATTACAAATGAAATAGTAACTAGTGGAGATGGATTATATGAGGATCAATATGAAGAAGGAAGATATGTTTATCGAGGAAGTGAACCCAATAATTACATTCAATTTAATAATGAATTATGGAGAATTATAGCAAAGGAGACAGATGGGACATATAAAATTGTCCGTGATGATTTATTAAATGAGAAAGTATATGATGCGGCAAACAATAGGCTAACTACAAATAATACTTATTGTGATAGTCCTCAATATGGTTGTAATGC
Source organism: uncultured Mycoplasmatota bacterium (assembly GCA_949288035.1). Taxonomy (GTDB): domain Bacteria; phylum Bacillota_I; class Bacilli_A; order RF39; family UBA660; genus UMGS2016. Next base: position 4,568 of record CASEIJ010000012.1, on the reverse strand, counting down.
TTTTGGAAAAGTGAATGGTACTTTTACCTCTGGTAATAAAACCGGAACTGTAACAGAAGATTCCAGTATGGCTGAATATTTAAATAATACCTATTTTGAACAATTAGATAGTGTCGCACAAGAACAAATTCAGATACATAAATTTAATATTGGAAATGTCATTGATATGACTAATGTTAATAATGATAGCATTGAAAAGAATATTCAAGATGAGCAAGCTTATCAATGGGAAGGCAAGGTCGGAATGATCAATGTTTCTGATTATTTAAAAGCAACTATTGATACAAATTGTAAATCAGTGTCTTATGATAATAGTAATTATAATGTTTGTTTATCATATTTAGTAAATGATACAGATGTTAATCAACACTATTGGACAATGAATGGTTATTCTGGAGAATCTTCGGCGTCATCTAGTGCAGTTTGGTATGTTAGTCATTATAGTGCTGGAATTCGTTTAAGAAATATTGTTGCTAACTCTACTTTACGTGATATTAAACCAGTTGTATTCTTAAAATCATCTATTGAATTAACTAGTGGGAAAGGAACAGCATCTGACCCATATATAATAAAAGAATAGAACTTTCTATTCTTTTATTATAATTAGTACTTGACAATAACAGATAGTAGGTATAAACTGATAGTGAGGTGACATATGAATATCCAATTTAAGAAAGGAGTGTTAGAACTCATTGTATTATTATCTGTCCATAAGAAAGATATGTACGGTTATGAATTGATGGCCGAAGTATCTAAAGTAATTGATATTAATGATGGAACAATTTATCCATTATTAAAAAGACTGACGAATGAGAAATACTTTGAAACATATTTAGTAGAATCAAATGAGGGACCATCTAGAAAGTATTATAAATTAACTGTACTAGGAGAAGAGAGAATGAATGAATTACTGACTAGTTGGCAAGATTTCGCAAGTAGTGTAAATCAATTTATAGAGGAGTGTGACAATTAGCTATGACAAAGAAGAAATTTTTAAGTGAGTTAGAAAAGAAATTATCGGTATTAGATGATTCAGAAATACAGGATATTATCAATGAATATCGAGATATTATTGATGAAAAAGTAAAACATGGGAAAACAGAAAAAGAAGCGATTGAGGATTTTGGTTCATTAGATGATTTAGTCAAAGAAATATTAAGTGCTTATAAGATTAATCCTAATTATAAAGATGTACATAAAGATGAATTTGAAGCATCTGCAAAAAAATTAGGAGAAGATTTTGATGATTTCATCAAAAAAGGAGCAGAGAAGGCAAGTAAAGTGACAAAAAAAGTAATGGATCAAGTACGTGAGAACGAACAAGAGTTTACAATAGAATTTATATTTGAACTATTATTTAAAGCAATTGCAGCACTTCTTTTATGTGTTGTTGCAACCATACCAATGACTATTATTAAAGAATTGGTAGAGAGTTTACTTAGAATGTTTGTATCACCACTTTCTAATATATTAATTTTCTTGTTTGAATTTGTGTTAGGAATTTTATTTTTAATCTTGTGTGGGTTTATATTTGTAGCAATGTTTAAACAATATGTAACACCAAATAAAAAAAAAGAAGAGAAGAAAGAGATAGACAAAAAAGGAAATATGAAAGAAAAAGAGATTAAGAAAAAAGAAAAAGTAGTGAAGCATAGTGAACATGATGCATTAGGCACTCTTATTATTACCATTATGAAAGTAGCTGTTATCTTCTTTATCTTATTACCTATTTGGATGATGGAGTTTGGTATTGGTATTTGTCTTGTATTTTTATTGGCAGCTATGATAAAGGGAATTTTCTTTGTTGGTCCATTGTTCTTATGTGCTGGTGGTATTTGTTTATTATCAGAAATTTCAAGTATTATTTATCGTATGATTTTTACAGAAAAGAAACCACATTTTTATGGGATTCTAATTGGACTTGTGTTTTTAGTGATTGGAACGTTTCTTACAATTGATTTAGTGATGAATTTTGATTATATCAAAGAAGCACCAAGTGGATATGATAAAAAGAATTATACGGAAACATTAGAAATAGATGCTAATACCGTTGTGGATTATGATTATCATATGAAGTATCAGACTAAGATAGATAATACAATGGCTGATCATCAAATCAAAGTAGAAGTGCTTTACTATGAAGATATTTATCAAGTACCAATGGTTATAAAAGAAAATGAGGATCATGAAATTACCGTTGCGTTAGAAGATAATAAGCGTACTAATTTTAAATTTCATTATCAAATGTTAATCGATGATTTAAGAAAGAATCAATTACATGATTATAGACAATTAGAAGATTATGATGTGATTATTACGGCCAATGAGAATACTTTAAATCTGATATCACTAGAAGATCCTTGGTACTAAAAAGATTCCTATCATAGGAATCTTTTTAGTAATATCTTAATTTATATTGTTTTGGTTGGATACCTAAATACTTATAATCTTCTATTGTTAGGTTTGGGTAATAAGCTAAAAAGCGCGCAATTCTTTGATCAGAACAAATGGAATGGTCAATTAAGTCTTTATACATATCTAATATTTCTTGTTTTGATAATAATCGATCGATTTTTAAATCACTCGCAATATAAATATCATAATATCCATAATATTCATGACTTGTTTCTAATATCGTACCAAAACCTGTTACAGCACATATATCGATATCTGTGTGATAGTTTTTAAAATAGTGAAGGGTATCTTCGAGACGTTTACAGAAATGAAATCCATTTTTTTCGAATTGAATTGGTTCATTGATGTGATATGTTTCTCCTACTTGGAGGGTAAGATTTCCTTCTAGTGTTTTCATTCCTTTTAAGAATGATTTAAATCCTTTGATGTACATGTAAATCACCAAGATTATTATAACACGTATGATAGATGAATGAAAAAAAAGAGTTGCAACTTTTAAAAAATAAGATATAATGGAAGTAGAGCGAATATATTATCAAGAGTGGTGGAGGGAATAGGCCCGATGAAACCCAGCAACCTGCCACATGGTGTTGGTGCTAAATCCTACGGGAAACCGAGAGATAATAAAAAGGCAATCGGTTTTCCGGTTGCTTTTTTGTTAGGAGGTTAGAATATGAAGAAATTAAGAACTTCAGAAATGGTATTGAAAGGGCATCCGGATAAGATATGTGATCATATTGCAGATGCGATTTTAGATGATTATCTAAAACATGATGAAAATGCGAAAGTAGCGATTGAGGTAGCGATTAGCTATAAGAAAGTATTTATTTTAGGAGAAGTATCTAGTAGTTATACTTGTGATATGGAAAAGATTGCAAGAGATATCATACGTAAGATTGGATATACTAATCCTGAATATGGTTTTACTTATGATGAAGTAGAGGTAGAAATCAATGTCAATGAACAATCGAAAGATATACAAATGGGAGTTGTAAAAGAGAATATGGGAGCAGGGGACCAAGGAATGATGTTTGGTTATGCGACCAATGAAACGAAAGAATTTATGCCTCTTTCTTATGTGTTAGCTCGTAATCTAGCGCTTCGTACAGATGAAGTAAAAGAAAAGAATTTGATTTCTTACTTAAGACCAGATGGGAAGATGCAAGTAACAGTACTTTATGAAGATGAAAAGCCAGTGGCTGTAACGGATGTTGTGATTTCTTTACAACATGATGAGATAGATATTGATGTATTAAGAAAAGATGTTAAAGAGAAGATTATCGATGTTGTAATTCCAAAAGAATATGTTACTGATCATACAGCGTATCATATCAATCCAACCGGTCGATTTGTGATTGGTGGTCCAGTTGGCGATACTGGTTTAACTGGTCGTAAGATTATTGCTGATACGTATGGCTCTTTTGCTCATCATGGAGGAGGATCATTTAGTGGAAAAGATGCTTCGAAAGTAGATCGTACTGGGGCATATTTTGCTAGATATGTGGCTAAGAATATTGTAGCCAAAGGATATGCGAGTAGATGTGAAGTAGGAATTAGTTATGCGATTGGCGTATCAGAACCAACGAGTCTTATGATTGAAACTTATGGAACAGAGACAATTCCTGTTTCAAAAATAGAAGCATGGGTTATAGAACACTTTGATTTTAGACCAGCAAGTATGATAGAAACATTACAATTAAGACAACCAATTTATGAATCATTATCTTATTATGGACACTTTGGAAAAGAAGGATATAAGTTTGAAGAAATCATAGAAGACTAATCCTTCTTTTTTTTCGCAAAAAATGTTGATTGATAATTTATTCTAGTTTTGTCGAAAGCCACTTTTTTTATTTATTTTGTGTTAAAGTGTTACCGAGGTGAATGATATGTTAGAGATTAATATGGAATTTAGAAAGGGAATTTTATTTGTTCGTTTTATTGGAGAATTAACGAAAAATACAGTGGATATTGTAAAAAGAGAAGTAGGTGATACCCTAAAAGAATATGGAATTGCCAATGTTGTTTTTAATATTTCAGAATTAGAAACCATTGATGATGTAGGAATTGATGTGATGAAAGAAAATTCCAAATTAACAGAAAAGTATCACGGACGTACTTTATTATGTGGACTACATGATCTTCGTATGAAG
>CASEIJ010000011.1 GCA_949288035.1 uncultured Mycoplasmatota bacterium | reverse complement strand
TTCTAGTTTTATTATTGCCAATACAAGTAATGGTACGAGAACAATTTTAACGTATCGACCAGATGAAATGACTTATCAAGCAGATATTTCTTTACAACAACCAGATATTATTTTAATCGATGGACAAGAATATGAATTATCTAAAAAGGTATTAAAACAGTATCCAAAGGCGATTTCAATTATCGATGCGGGTAGACCTGTTCCAGAAGTAATAGAGCTAGCTCATATGGTAAATTATCTTGTTTGTTCTCATGAATTTGCGGAAGAAATGACAGGATTAAAACTGAAAAATGCAAACAAAGAAACTTTAGAAGCATGTTATTTTAAAATGAAGGAAATATTTCAAAATGAAATTATTATTACGTTAGAATCAACTGGATCTTTATATCAAGATCAAGGTAAGGTAAAATTGATGCCGACAATTTCTGTAAAAGCAGTAGATTCCACTGGAGCAGGAGATTTATTTCATGGTGCTTTTACATATGGAATCAGTAAGAAATTACCACTTGAAAAAGTAATGCAAATCGCAACAGTAGCAGGTGGTATTTCAGTGACTAAAATTGGTGGTAGAAATTCTGTGGCAACGAAAGAAGAAATGAGAGCGTATATCGATGACTTTGAATGATGTGATGTTTATAGAGTCGTATCCTAAAATAGATTTACATGGATTTGACAGAGAAAGTGCTAGAGTGGCAATTCAAGATTTTATTAGGGATGAAATCAAGTTGAAACAACCAATTATTGTGATAGTTCATGGGTGTGGAAGTGGTATTTTAAGGAAAACTTGTCATGAGATTTTAAGAAAAAATAAAAAAGTATTAGATTTTAAGACATTTTATTACAATCCTGGATGTACAATTGTACTATTATCGATTGACGAATGAGGGTTTTTAGTGTTACAATGTTACTATAAAAAGTATATCTTATAATAATTTGACAGTTATGATGTTTTGTGTTAGTATAACAACCAATTAAAGGGGGAGTTAAGTATGTATAATGAACGAAGAGATAGCTTTTCATTGAAGGATGTAATTCTACAGGTTTTATTTGTAGTTTTATTTGTCTTCTTATTGATGTGGTTATTCCCATCAAAACAATTCGTAAAAGATACAGTTCAACCATTATATGATCGTATCTTTGTCGAAAATATTTTAATTATGAAAGATGCAGCCAAAGGATATTATACCAATGAAAGATTGCCACAAGTAGTTGGTGAAAAGGCTTCTATGACATTGGGTAAAATGTATGATGAACACCTAGTTTTACCAATTAAAGATAGTAGTGGAAAATTATGTGATGAAGATGAATCATATGTAGAAGTAACGAAAAAAGATAACGAATATGTTATGAAAGTAAATTTAAAATGTAGTGAACAAGAAAATTATATTTTAGTTTATATGGGATGTTATGATTATTGTAAGACAACAATCTGTGAAAAGAATACACAAGATATTAAGAGTCCTACAATTATACCAACGAATTCACGTGCAGCAACACCAAGTAAATCACCAAGTAAATCACCAAGTAAAACTCCATCAAAAACACCATCTACAACACCTGATGAACCTGAAGTAACCCCACCTAGTGAAACACCAACGCCACCTCCAGGTAAAGAGTATATTTATGAATATAAGAAAATTGTAAATGGAACATGTTCAGATTGGAGTAGTAATTGGTCTAAATGGACAATAGATCCAAAATATTCTACTGCAACTCAGAAAGTTCAACAAAAAACAGAAGTAACTGGATATAAAACTTCAACTGAAAGACGTCTAGTTGGTACTAAGACAAAAACAGTATTAGATACAACAAAACCAATTTATAAAGACGAAAGATACTATGTAGGAACTGTCAAGAAAGATTACTGTAAACAATATGGATATGTATTATCTGATACGGGACAATATAGAACAGAATATTCTGCATGGAGTTATGTAAGAACAGACAAATTAGCATATGTTCCTACTGATACTGCAACAACTCGTTATGTCGTTGTTCCAAACTCTGCACAAACAGAAGATTGTACTGTAAATTGTAGTGGTAAAGTAACGATGTTATATCGTGTATATCAAAGAACTTCAACACAAGTTCCAGTAAAACAAAATGTTTATACATGTTTAGCAACTGGTACAAAAGAAGAAGCAGTATATAATACAAGAAAAGTATTAACTGGTTACCAAACAAAAACAGTAACAGAAAACGTTTATCGTGATGTAACTGTAAAAACCCCAATTTATACAACTTACTACAGAACAAAAACATGTAAATATACAAGTGGTTCTGTAAAAACAAAATGGAGTTATTATAATGATCAATCTTTAATCAACGATGGATATCAAATGACAGGAAATAAAAAGGAAAAATAATAGGAGGAATTGATTATGAATTTAAAAGAATTTGAAAGAGAATATCTTAACATATTAAATAGTCAAGATAATAACAAAATAGAAAAATTACTTCAATTAGTATCAGATAATATTATGAATATGGAAATTCCAACAGATTATATTAAAAAAGTTTCTGATGAAATGTTGAAATTAAATAACCATGAAATATCTGCAGAAGATATTTTGAAAGAACATCAAGGAACTCCTATTGTTGAATTAGAACAAACTTTGGAAAATAGTAATGAACAACCAGTTCATTCACAAACATTAGAAAACCAAAGTAGTGGTAAAATTTTCAATACTAAGAAGTTGAGAGAATTAGGAAAATTAGGAAGAGTAGCAGTAGTAAGCGGTGTAGCAGCTATTGCTGGATACCAAGGAGTGCAGGCGGCTTTCCAACCACAACCACAACAAGATGTTGCGCCAATGACTGAAACAAAGAAGGAAACTTCTTCTGAGTATGAGAAATTAGCTGTAAAGGATGGAACAAACTTCAATCCAAATGATTTCAATCAATTAACAGATGCAGCAGCAAATCTGGGGAAAGAATTATCAGCAGGAGGATTTACTAGTTATTACAATGTTGAAACTGGTGAATATGAGCCAATAGTAGATGAAGATACTCTTATGTTAACAGAGGCATTAAATACTGATGAATATGATAGTTGGCGTAAATCACAAATTCAACATGACGAGTCATCTGCAAAACGTTATGATGAAGTAATGAATGAGCTTTATACGTTTACAGTAGCAGATGCAATGTCATTAACAAATAGTGAGAATAGTAAAATTAATTATACAAAATTTATTGCAAATCAAGATCTTGCAACGATGTTAAATGGATTACAAGATGATATTATCGCTTATAATGATGCACAACCAGAAGCTAAGAAAACACAAGCAAAAGCATTGTTAGATAAATGGATTCCAGCTATGGAAAATCGTTCAGATTTACCAACCAATGATGCTGTTATGAGTGTTATGCAAGCACAAATGTATGGTTTTGTAAACCGTATGCAATTTGATGGCTTAAGTTTCCAAGCAGTTGGTTTTGATGAATCTAGATTCGCTAATATCTTCTATGACCTACCATCTTGTCAAGAAATCGATCAAGATGCATATGATGCATATTGGCATGGTAATATTAGAACAGAAGATAGTGATGTTACTGTGAACCGTATGGATCGTAAAGTTGATTTTGAAGGATTCTTCAATGAAGTAAAAACGAATAAAGAAGAAATCAAAGAAGGTATCGAAGAGAAAAAATATAAAGATGATGCTGAATGGGAAGATTTAGTAGAACTTACTGGTAAAAAAATGGGAGATTTGAAAGTTATTCCTAACCCTGATTTTACACAAGCTAAGATTGATGCTTTACTTGCAGAACAAGGTGGTATTGATTTACAACCTGGTGAGACACTTCAATATGATGCGAATGGTGCATATGTACTTGCTCCAGGAACTGTGATGGGAGAAGGTGCAAATCTTCCGAGTGAAGAAGAAGTACTTAAGGAAATTGAAGAAGATAAGAAAGATATGTCAGAAGATGGTGAGAAGTATTACGACATTGGTATGAATGATGCGATGGCAAATGGTGATAGAACTGGTTCACTTATGAATGTACCTGGTGGTATTAGTGAAGCAGAGCAAAATGGTTATACACATGGTTATGCGCGCGGAGTCGAATATAATAACATTGCTTATGACATTGGAAAAAGTGGTCAAAATATAAGCGGGGAGCTATCTAAATGTCAAATAGCTTATAATGAAGGATATCAAGAATATTTAAAAGATAAAGAAAAAGAGGAACAAGAAGAACAAGAGGCTCAAATTAATTATCAAAAATTAGTAGAGGAAGCATATAACGATGGATTGGCTGCATATGAAAGAGGCGATTCACGAGATAATGTTCCTGAAAAGTATAAGGAAGTTGCAAGCGACTGGCAAAAAGGCTGGGATGAGGCTAAATTTAATCATGATAATCATGTTGGTGAGATTATTGATGGTCCTGTAGAAGGAGAAGAGATTGAAACTCCATCACTTCCAGAAGTACAACCATCAACACCAGAAGTTTCTGAACCAGAACAACAACCTTCAACTCCAGAACAATCTCAACCAGAAGAGCAACCATCAACACCTGCTTATTCATGGAATGATGTATATAACGCAGGAGTTCAGGCTGCTTATGCTGCAAGAGCAAATACAACTGGTGCACCATGTGCAGCATGTCCTACACAATATGCAGGATTTGAAGATGCATGGGCTGCTGGATGGGGAACTGCTCTTGCTGAGTATGAAATGAATAAAGATTATTATGCAGAGCAAGCACAACAAC
>CASEIJ010000010.1 GCA_949288035.1 uncultured Mycoplasmatota bacterium | reverse complement strand
TACATTTAAAGCTTCACCTGATTGAATTCCTTCGACATCAAACAAGAATACTTCTTGATCTTTCATCTTAATCTTAATAGAGTCTAATACGGCATTTAATGTTCCTTGATTGGCCACTGTGATATCATAACTAATATAATCTCCAGGCAACTCAAATTTCGCATTGATGGTCGCACTTGTTCCACTGTGATTTGGTTCTGTTACATTACTAGCTGTAGCAGACTTTTCTTTGGTTACAATATCAGTAATCAAAATATTCCAATCACTGGTAATGGTTCCAGTTCCTCTAATATCTAGATTTTGTGATAGAAGTGCATATCCTAAACCTAACATTAAAAAGATACAGATTACAATTAATCCTATCAAAAGATATTTTTTATTCTTCTTATGATTTCTCATATTATTACACTCCTATCTATCATTTGTACATTATTAGTGTACCAAATATTTTTATAATTTACTATCCTTTTTATGTCTCTATTTTTGTATAAGAAACAATACGCAAAAAAGTTGTTTCCACAAAGAAAACAACTTAATACAAAGTTCCTACTACAAATATCTATTAAATTTTCTTTATATTTCAGGGGATAGTTCCTTAAATACCCCCCCCCATGGTAACTTTTGGCTAACACGAATCTCGTTCATTTACTACACCTCTCGAGTCTTCTACTATATTTAATATATCATATTTCATCCTGAATGAAAAGAAAAATATGTCATTGGACATATTAATATTTCATCATTTTTTTTAGATACATTTCTGTATCTCTTTTTTTGATTGCTTCTCTTTTATCGTAATTTTTTTTACCTTTACCAAGTCCTAATAATACTTTCGCATAGTTTTTACTAAAATATACTTTTAGTGGGATTAATGTATATCCGTTCAAAGCAATTTTATCACGTAATTTATAAATTTCTTTTTTATGTAATAATAATTTTCTCGTACGTGTTTCATCATGATTAAATTGATTTCCTTCTTTATAGATACTAATATGCATATTTAAAAGATATGCTTCGTTATTTCTAATTACTGCATAACTATCTTTGATATTTGCATTTCCTTGTCTTAATGATTTAATTTCTGTTCCTGTTAAGACAATTCCAGCTTCATATGTATCAATAATTTCGTAGTCAAATTTTGCTTTTCTATTTACTATTTCCATGTTATCACCAACGTTTTCATTATATCTCATATTGAAAGATTTGACAATTTTGAACTTGAAATTTCATGAAGTCTTCTGTTGTTTGATAGCCAGTTATGTTATAGTGTAGTGCTCTTAATGTAGAACCGTGAGTAACAATTAAAATGGTTTGATTTCTATGTTCTTGTAATAATTTTATTAAAAAGTTTCTCGTACGATCTAATAGATGTCTTACTGGTTCTACTTCGTCATCACTAGAGTTTAATTGATAGTTCCAATATTTTTTAGATTGTTCTGATGTGATTGGATTCCCCTCTATTTTACCAAAATCACGCTCTATGAGCTCGGGAACAGAAATAATTGGGCATTTCCCTTCGATGATGATTTGGGCTGTTTTATAGGCTCTTTCTAAAGGAGAAGTATAACAAAGATCAAATGCAATATCTTTTAACTTATCTTTCACTTCTTTTGCTTGTAAAATTCCCGTTTGATTTAATGGAATATCACTATCCCCTTGAATTCTATTTTCTAAATTCCAATCTGTTTCTCCATGTCTTACTAAATATAAAGTCATAATTCACCCCTTAAATAAAGAGAGCATCTAATTAGATGCTTCTTTTTCTTGTTTTTTCATATCTTTCATTTCACTTAAAATAAAATCTACGGTTTTATTTTCTTTATTGGCATTTAATACCGTTACTTTAACACGGTCTCCTAAACGATATCTCTTTCCAGAATTCTTACCTACATATGAGAAAGTAGATTCATCGTAATAATAAGTATCTCCTCTCATACTCTCATCGGCAATTAAACCTTCAATCAAGTTATCTAATTCGACAAACATACCAAAGTTAAGAACACTGGTAATCATACCTTCATATTCCTCTCCAATATGTTTCATCATATATTCAGCTTTCTTCATATCGTCTACTTCACGTTCACAACTAATTGCATTTCTTTCTTTTTCACTAGAGTGTTGTGCAATGGAAATTAATTTTAAATCCCATGTACGAATTGTTTCTGGATCTAATTTCTTATTGAATAAATAGGTTCTTAGTAAACGATGTACTGTTTGATCAGGATAACGACGAATTGGAGATGTAAAATGTGTATAACATTTACTTGCTAGACCAAAGTGTCCAATATTATTTTTATCATATACAGCTTTTTGCATACTTCTTAAAAGAAGACTAGAAAGTAAATGAAACAATTTATTTTCTCTTAAACTATTTAATACTTGTTGCATTGCTTTTGGTGTAATATCATCTTTTTTATATTGAATAGATATTCCTAATGTCTTTAAAAATTGAGCAAAACTATCAATCTTTTCTTCATTTGGTTTTCCATGAATACGATAGATAAATGGAAGTTCCATATAATAAATATGAGTTGCTACTGTTTCATTGGCAGCAATCATAAAATCTTCAATTAATTTTTCCC
>CASEIJ010000009.1 GCA_949288035.1 uncultured Mycoplasmatota bacterium | reverse complement strand
GTGGTAAAAATAAAATTGCAATGAGTGATTTAAAAAAGGAATTTATTACTTTAGGATATAAAGAAGTAATTACTTATCTAAATAGTGGCAATGTTGTCTTTGAAAGTGATATAGACGATAAAAATGTAATTAAAGATAATATACAAGCAATGATAAAAAATAAATTTCTTTTTGATATACCAACTTATATTATTACTTCGCAAGAATTAGAAGAATTGATAAGCCATAGTCCAAACTGGTGGGGAAAAGACAATAAAGAGATATATGATAATATAATATTTATTATCCCACCAACTACTTATAATGAAGTTTTTGATACAATAGGCTCTCCTAACGAATATGAAAAAATACAAGAATATAAAAACAATATTTTCTGGTCTTTTGATTTAAAAAATTATAGAAAATCTAATTGGTGGAGCAAAACAGCAAGTACAGAAATAAGTGATAAAATTACTATAAGAACTGCTAATACTATGAGAAAAATATTAGAAATATGCAAAAAATAAATTACATTTTATGGAGGAATTATGATTAGATCAAATATTAAAAAGCAATTTTCTTGTGATAGAAATAAGTTGTGGAATATTATTACAGATAATTCTAATTATGCTTGGCGAAGTGATTTATCTAAAATCGTAATTATAGATGACACACATTTTGTTGAATATACTACAAATAATTTTCCTACATATTTTACTATTACTGCAAAAGAAAAATTAAAAGAATATAAATTTGACCTAAAAAATGCTAATTTAAAAGGTAGATGGATTGGTATTTTTAAGGAACTTCCAAATGGTAATATTGAACTAGATTTTACTGAAGAAATAGAAGTAAATAGTTTTATTATGAAATTGTTGGCAAAGTCGTATTTAAAAAGTCAACAAAAAAGATATATGAGAGATTTAGAAAAAGAGTTAAATAAATAGTAATTTATCGAGGAGGTATTTGTAATGAAAAATAAAAAAATTGGTATAGGTTCATTGTCATTGTTACTAGTAATTATTGCTTTCGTTTGGGCTTTTAATATTTTTGGAGTTTGTGTTGGAGATCACATTTTAGCAACATTGAACATACCTACTTGGTCTAATATGGCTAATGCGACTGGAACACATTACACTATTTTTTATTCATTTATATTTTTAATACCAGCACTAATATTATCTATTAAATATAAAGATAATTTGTTTACAAAGGTTGGAAAATGGTTATCAATTACTTTTATTGGAATACTTTTACTTGGATTTATATTTATGGTTGTATAGTAACAAATTACAATTTATCGAGTAGATTTATATCTACTTTTTTCTTTGAGTAAAAACATGATATAATATAATAGATTTATGAGGAAGTGATGAAAATGAATAATAATCCAATTAACTGGTACCCTGGTCACATGGCAAAAACCAAACGACTGATTAAAGAAAATATAAATATGATTGATATTATCTATGAATTAATAGATGCACGTATTCCATACTCATCTAAGATTCAAGATATGGAAGATATTTTATCCATGAAGCCACGTTTATTAATGATGACAAAATCAGATTTATGTGATATGAGTGTGACTAAAAAATGGATATCTTATTATGAATCATTAGGATATCAAGTTGTTCTTTTAGATTTGACAGGGAAATTACCAATGAAAGAAATTATGGATAAAACACATCTTTTACTTTCTGGATGGAGTGAAAAAAGAGAACAAAGGGGATTAAAAAAGCGTAAGATTAGAGCTCTTGTTGTAGGAGTACCAAATGTTGGTAAGAGTACATTCATTAATCGTTTTGTAGGTAAGAAAGCGGTTAATGTAGGAAATAAGCCTGGTGTTACAAAGACACTAGATTGGATTCGTATGAATGATGAAGTAGAACTATTGGATTCTCCAGGAATATTATGGCCAAAATTTACAGATCAAACGATTGCTCTTAATCTTTCAGGTCTTACTGCGATTAAAGAAGAAGTATTACCAATTTATGAAGTAATTTCTCATATTATATTATCCCTTTATCATTACTATCCCAATTTATTAAAAGAACGTTATGGAATTGAAGAAATAGATGAGGAAGATGATTTAATTCCAGTGTTAGATTTGATTGGTAAAAAAAGAGGATGTATGATGCGTGGGGGCGAGATTGATTATGATCGTGTGATGGCTCTTATTTTACAAGATGTAAAAGATGGAAAAATAAAAGGAATTACATTTGATAGATATGTTGACAAAACAGGAAATACTCAGTAACTTAAAAAAGTTAGATTTAGATGTCACGCAATATGTTATTATTAGTGGAGCATCTTTAGTTTTGCACGATTTAAAAGAGTGTACCCATGATATTGACTTGGTTGTAACAAAACAATACTATGAAACATTAAAAAAACAATATCACATTCAAGAATATAAAAATGGTTGTTGTAAGTTAGAAGAAGATATCGAATTTTTTAGAGAGTATTGGCCAAAAGAAATTGATTTGATTGAGGGATACCCAACTGCTTCGGTAGCTGATATCATTGCTTTAAAAAAACAATTACATCGTTCTAAAGATTTAGAAGATCTTATGCATTTAAAAGAAATAGGTGAATAAAATGGTAAATTCAATGAATGTTTTAGTTCTTGCATACTTGGGTGATTGTATTTATGAAGTATATGTGAGAAAATATTTGATAGAACAAGGTATTGGTAAAGTTCAAAATTTACAAAAAGAATCAGTGAAATATGTGAGTGCGAAAGGCCAAAGTTTATTTTTAAAACAGATGATGGATCAAAATTTACTGACTGAAGAAGAAATCAATCTTGTAAAACGTGCTCGAAATCATAAAAGTGCTCATCGTCCTAAAAATACAGATATGATAACTTATAAGCAAGCTACAGGATTAGAAGCATTGATTGGTTATTTAGAACTGACAAATAATCAAAAAAGAATCAAAGAAATTATGAGTTGGATACTAGGAGGTACATTATGTATATCTATGGAAAAAATGTCGCAATAGAAACATTAAGAAATCATCAGCCAATTAGAAAAGCTTATATTTATAAAAATTTTCAAGATAAAAATATAATTTCTGATTTGCAGGAAAGAAATATTCCAATCAGATTTGTTGATAAGTTTGAATTAGATAAACTTGCCAAAGGCAATCACCAAGGTATTATGTTAGATATTCCTGATTATGAATATACGCCACTTGAGGAATTATTTAAAAAGGAAAATGCACTATTCATTATTCTAGATCATTTAGAAGATCCTCATAATTTGGGTGCAATTATTAGAACATGTGAAGCAGCTGGAGTAGATGGGATTATTCTTCCTAAAAATCGAAGTGTTGATGTGAATAGTACAGTCATGCGTACATCTGTTGGAGCGCTTGATTATGTTAAAATCGCACAAGTAACGAATCTTGTAGGAACGATGAAAGAACTAAAAGAAAAAGGGTTCTGGATTGTGGGAACTGATATGGATGGAACAAATTATCGAGAAATTGATTATTGTGGTAATACTGCCATTGTGATTGGAAACGAAGGAAATGGCATGGCACGTTTGGTAAAAGAAAATTGTGATTTCATTGCCAGTATTCCTATGAACGGAAAAGTAAATAGTTTAAATGCCAGTGTTGCTGCTGGAATTGTCATTTATGAAGCAATTGCCAAGAGAAAGTAGGGAGATTATGAAGTATCGAGATTATAACGATTACGAATTACTTTCTTATATTTCTGAGCAAAATGAAGATGCAGAAGAAATTTTATATAAAAAATATAAACCAATTATTGTTTCATTTGCGAAAAAAGTATTTCCCTATGTAGCAAATACGGGATTAGAATTAAATGATTTAATACAAGAAGGAATGTTAGGATTAAATCAAGCAATGAAATATTATGATGACCATAAAGAAAATAGTTTTTATACATTCGCAAGAACTTGTATTGAGAGAAAGATACTAACGCTTGTAACGAACCAACGTCGTTTAAAACATCGAATATTAAATGAATCTCTATCAATTGATACCCCAAATAAAGATAAAGGGTATGGAATGGAAGTTTTTTTGAAAGATACTTCAACAGATCCAGAGGTTGTCTTAATGTCAAAGGAAAGAGAGGAACAATTGATTGAAAAAGTACATCAAGTACTGACTAATTTTGAAGATGAAGTATTTACACTTCGTATGAATCAATTTTCTTATCAAGAAATATCTGCTATTTTAGAGAAAGATAAAAAAGCAATTGATAATGCTCTACAGAGAATTCGTATAAAAATAAAAAAAATATTAGATGAATTAAATAAAGACTAAAAGATGTTAGTGTGTTATCTTTTAGTCTTTTATCAATATTTAAATTGTAATTCCATTCATTTACGAATTCATATGATACATGTTATAATAAATTAGTAAAATGAATGAGATCAATATAGAAAGAGTGATGATATGAAACAGATAACAGTAGATGGTAATGAAGCTTGTGCTCGTATGAGTTATTACTTTACAGAAGTAGCTGGTATATATCCTATTACACCATCTAGCCCTATGGCAGAACATATAGATGAGTGGGGAAAACAAAAAAGAAAAAATATCTTTGGAGATATTCCAACTGTTGTAGAAATGCAAAGCGAAGCTGGAGCAGCGGGAATGGTTCATGGCTCTTTACAATCTGGTTGTTTAACAAGTACTTATACAGCGAGTCAAGGACTTCTTTTAATGGTTCCTAATATGTATAAAATTGCCGGTGAAATGTGGCCATTTGTAATGCATGTTGCTGCGCGTAGTCTATCAACACATGCTTTAAGTATCTTTGGAGATCATCAAGATATTTATGCTGCTAGAGCTACAGGTTTTGCCTATCTTGCTTCTTCTTCTGTACAACAAGCATCTGATATGGCTTTGATTGCTCATCTCGCAACCTTAAAAGCAAGTATTCCATTTTTACACTTCTTTGATGGATTTCGTACGAGTCATGAAATAGAAAAAATTCAAGTATTAGAAGATGATGAAATAAAAAGTATGGTCAATATGGAAGAAATTGAAAGATTTCGTGCAAGAGCCTTAACTCCATCTAATCCAGTAACAAGAGGAACGGCTCAAAACGATGATATTTACTTCCAAGCAACAGAAGTGAGAAATACTTATTATGAACGAATTCCTGATATTGTAAATGAATGTATGCAATTAGTAAATCAAAAAATGCATACCAATTATCAACCATTTACTTATTATGGAAGTGAGCATGCAACCTCTATTATTATTGCTATGGGAAGTGTATGTGAAACCATTAAAGAAACAATTGATGATTTAAGTAAAGAAGGTTATGAAATAGGTTTCATTGAAGTCCATTTATATCGTCCTTTCTCATTAGAATATTTAAAAGCAGTATTACCAGAAACAGTTACCAAAATTGCTGTTTTAGATCGTACCAAAGAGGCAGGTAGTGAAGGGGAACCATTATATTTAGATGTGAAAGCAGCACTCTCTAACCAAAATATTCATATTGTAGGTGGAAGATATGGTCTATCTAGTAAAGATACAACACCACGTCAAATAAAAGCAGTATACGATGCTTTAGAAGAAGGATTAGATCATTCATTTACAATTGGAATTATCGATGATATCACCCATCTTAGCTTACCAGTAGATTTAACTTATAAAATAAAAACAGCCAAAGAAATGAAGATATATGGATATGGTTCTGATGGAATGGTCAGTGCTGCTAAAACCATTATGAAATTAGTAGGAGATAAAACAGATCAATATGTACAAGGCTATTTCCAATATGATTCTAAAAAATCAGGAGGAGTTACTACCTCTCATTTACGTTTTAGTAATAACCCAATCAGGTCTACTTACTATGTAGAAAGCCCTGATATGATTGTTGTAACAAAAGATTACTATTTCAATGAGTTTAATTTATTAGATGACTTAGAAGAAAATGGAACAGTACTGATTAATACAAGCAAAACAGAATCAGAATTACAAACATTTCTTTCTAAAGAGACAAAATCAATGATTCATAAAAAACATTTAAAAGTATACTATCTAAATGCTTATGAATTAGCGCAAAAAGTAGGCTTACAAAATAAAATCAGTATGATTATGGCTACTGTTATTTTAAATGTATTAAAATTATTTGATAAAGAACAAGAAAATACTTATCTAAAAGAATATGTAGAAAAAACATTTGCCAAAAAAGGAAATGAAGTAATTTCTAAAAATCATAAAGCAATTGATTATGCGATTGCAGTATTAAATGAATTAGATACTTCTATGTTTATGGAACAAGAAGATAAACAAGCAAATTTATCAACAATCGATATGATTCGTAAAAGAAAAGGGAATGAATTACCAACTTCGGCATTTCTTCCATATCAAGATGGTACTTTCCATCCAGGAGTAGAAAAAACAGATACCGGAATGGCAGAAATCGTTCCAAATTGGATTATGAATAATTGTATTATGTGTAATCAATGTAGTATTGTTTGCCCTCATGGAGTCATTCGTCCATATTTATTAACAGTGGAAGAATATCAAAAAGCACCAGAATTAATTCAAAAAAGATGTAAAAAAGCAATTGGTCCAGGAATGGATGATATGTATTTTACCATTGCTATTAACATTAATAAATGTACAGGTTGTGGTCTTTGTATGAACACTTGTCCAGGTCTTCGTCAAAGTAAAGCTCTCATTCCAAGTTCTTACCAAGCACAAGATAAAGATCATGAACAAGAAATTTATGATTATTTAGAACAATATGTAACAGAAAAGAAACAAGCTAATCCATTTACCATAAAAACAAGTCAGTTTCAAAAGCCAAAATTCGCATTCCATGGTGCTTGTGCTGGTTGTGGTGAAACTCCATATATTAAATTATTAACACAATTATATGGAGAATCATTAGTGATTGCGAATGCCACTGGATGTTCATCTATTTATGGAGCAAGTGTTCCAGAAATGCCATATCAAATACCTTGGGCAAGTTCTCTATTTGAAGATAATGCTGAATTTGGCCTTGGAATGGTGATTGCCAATAAAGTCATGAAACAACGTATTCAAACAGTCATGGAAGCTCACATGGAAGATCATCCAGATTTATATCAGAAATGGATAGAACATCAAAATGATGTGACAGTGACAAGAGAAGTATATCATACCCTTAAGGAAAATACTCCTGATTATTTAAAGGCCTATTTACCATATATCAAAGCAAGTGTTTTCTTCTGTATTGGTGGAGATGGTTGGGCTTATGATATTGGTTTTAGTGGGATTGACCAGGTACTAGCAAGTGATGAAAACTTAAATATACTTGTATTAGATAGTCAAGTATATTCCAATACTGGCGGACAGGCAAGTAAAGCAAGTCCAAAGGGAAGTATTGCTTCCTTTGCTTCATCGGGAAAGAAAACCTATCAGAAAGATTTAGCAACCATTGCAATGCAATATCCAAATGTCTATGTCGCAACTGTTTCATTAGGAGCGAATGCAATACAGACCATTCGTGCCATGAAAGAAGCAGTAGAACATCCAGGACCATCGATTATCATCGCATACTCTCCATGTATTGCTCATGGATTAAAAGGTGGTATGTCAAAATCTATGGAGAGTGAAAAACTAGCAACAGCATGTGGATACTTTCCAATCTTTAGACGAAATCCAAAGACAGGCTTTACATTAGATAGTAAACAAGTTAACTTTGATGCCTATTACGATTATTTAAACATGCAGACAAGATATGCGATGTTAAAAACAGTCAATCCTGAAAAAGCAGAACAGTTATTAAATGATAATAAAGAAGCTGCTGAAAAACGTTTTTCTTACTATCAATCGTTAGAAAAAGAGAATGAATAATTCTTTTTTTCTTTAAAAAAATATGTTATACTTATGATAATAGAGAATAAAAAGAAAAGGGGTATCAGTATGAATTTAGAAAGTCACGGGAACATTACACCACTTTTAGAAAATATTGTATATTATATTAATGGAATTCAAGATGCAAGAGAAGGTAAAATCAATGAAAATAGATTACAAACATTAGGAGATATTGCCCATGAATTTTATATGTATGGTGTCAAAGATGAAGGAAATAGCCGTATGATTGCATCGACAACTGGTACTATGATTGAATCAGTATATCATAAAGCAATTTCAGCATTAAGTAGTTCTACGGCTATTTATCAAGCAACGAATATTGTAGAACCACTGATCATTCAAACCCAAATGTCAGTAGAAAATAGTTTACTAGATCATACGAAGGTCGAAGATATGAAAAATGCTTTAGAACAATATCAACTAGATACAGAAGAGTATGAAATGCTTGCCAAACAATTTGCTGAATTATATCTTAGTACATTTAATAGTAAAATTATGATTGCTCAGAAAAAATTAATCAATGTTGCAAACGGTAAAAAAGCTTCAGAAGACTTAAGTGATTTTATAGATGGAATTCAAGAAAGTAAAAAGATAAAAGATAAAGAAATTTCTTTGAAAAAATATAAGAAAAAAGGAAATATGTTTATCCAAGGAATGATTGCTGATAAAACCAGTCGTTCTGTTGCTTTGGTAAATGGGGAAATAGATACTGAGAAATATGATCAAACATTATTACTTTTAACCATTGATATGGCTCAAAGTGAAGCCAATAGTGATTTATCTGTATTAGATTATGAAGAAAGAAAAGCTGTTGGAACATTAAATGCAGAACTATTAGCACGTGATTATCATAAAAAACATAAAGTAATAGATGAACATTTGAAAACAATCGAAAATACTTTCTTAAATGGGTATACAGATATGTACAATATGAAATTAGGAAAGACAAAATAGTTTGTCTTTTTTTTTGCCATTTGTTATAATGACAATAGGAAGGTGAGATATATGAAATATATCAATAAAAATCTATTAAAAATTATATTGGGAACAGGTATTACCTTATCGACATTAGGTGGTACGATTTGGTTTATGAATCAACAATCACAACCAGAAAAAACAGAAGAGATGACAGAATCTGAACATACTGTTCCAACATTTCAAGATAAAGAAGAAACAATTAATTTTTCTCCTGTAGTGGCATTACCAAATATCACAGATGAAAATTGGTTCTTTGCATTTCAAGCAGGATTACAAGATGCGAGAAGTGTAAATGCTCGTGAAACAGGTGCTACGTATGAAAGTGTACCAGAAGCATATCAAAGTAACCAAGTAGCATATCAAAGTGGTTGGGAATCAGAATTACTTCGCTATATGGATAATCACCCAACAGAAACACCAACAAGAGATACAATTGCAGCACATATCATTGATCAGACAAAAATTTCAGGATATCCTGAAGTTCTAAAATTAGAGTGTCCAGAATCATATACAGAAGAACAAAGACAAGCATGGTTAGATAGTTGTAATAGGATGATTCACAAACGAGAAAGTGAAGGAATTGAAATGAATCAAGATTATGTATTTAAAGCAGCTATTGCCAAAGCATGTAGAGAACAAGTGATGTATACAGGACAAACAGTGGGAACAATGCCAGAAGAATTTGCAGGTTTTGAAGAAGATTGGCAACGTGGTTGGAATCAAGTACTAGCAACATATTATACATATGCTACTATGGATCGTAGTAAACAAAGTTATACATGGGATGAAGTATATCAAATTGCTGTTGATATCGCATATAACCCTGAAGTAAGAGCCAATGAATTAAATTTATTAGCCCCAAGTTGTCCAACAAGATATAGTAATATGTATGATGCCTTCCAAGCAGGATGGGATACTGCATTAATGGAATATCAAATGAATCAAAATGTGAAATAAACAGAGTCTTCCTTATTAGGAGGGCTTTTTATTGTATGAAAAAGCCGCACCATTTGGTGCGGTTATTTCAATTTAAAGTTTTATTTTGTAAACCAATAATTCATAAAATCATATTTATAAACACGATAGATTAAAGTATCGTTTAGTACATCAAATTTCGCAATCAAGTTATGATCTTTATCATATTCTGTAAACGTAGAAGTCATACCAGAATCGACAACTGTATTTCCATCTATATCTTGTACACTACTAACAATTCCAGAATAATCAACATCAAAACTATCAACTAATTCAAAAGTACCTTCATTCTCATTAATGAGATATTTATAATATTGTGATTTAAAATTATCTCCTTTTTCAGCCTTTCTCTTTGTACCAATTCCAGGATAATTTTCTACCCAATTGAAATCAGGATTTGTGGTAGCTTCTCCATAATTATTGTTATAAAAATAAATATAATAAGCTCCATCTTCAAGACTATCATCTTTCTCTAATGTAATCGAATGTTGTCCACCTTGTAATGTAAAATCACCAACTTGGGTTAATAAATAATCACTATATTCTGTATCTTTCCAGAATGCTTCAGATCCAATTAAATAATCAATCTTTGGTTCTTCATAAATATTTGACATTTTAATAATTGTCGAAGTTTCTCTAGAACTTAATAGAACACTTTGATCTTCAGAATCATATTGAATCGCATTAATATGAATCCAATCTAATTGATCTTTCTTTTCAGGAAGTACTGTTGTCTCTTTATAAGAGGCAAAATAATCTTTTAAATCAATTACCTTAGTAACATCTCCTGTTTCTAAATCTAATGATAATACTAAATCTTCTACCGTATCTGCACCTTTCTCATCAGCAAGTACAAGTAATGTATTATCTTTTCCAAATACATAATCATGATGCATTTCATAGTTACCAAGAGAGTAAACTCTTTCTACTTGTCCTAAACGATTCATAGCTGCAATTTTATTCATACCAACACTCATATAGAGTAAATCATCTTTAAATAATAAACGATCAGCACGATATCCTGTAAATGGAATTTCAGAACGAATCACACCATCATTATCATAAAGACATAAGAAATATGTTTTATTAGAATCATTTCCTAATACTGCATATAATCCATTTGCCAACTTTTCTTTACTTTTTCCATCCTCTTTATCTAATTTTACTTTTTTATTACTTAGTAAACTACCAGCTTGAATATCAATTGATTTTGTTTTAATCACATCTCCATCAGCATTTAATAATTCTAAAGTAATATGATTCACTTTATCAGGAATTAATCCCGTTAATAAATATTCATGCTCTGTTGTAAGATTATTCTCACCATCATTATATAAAGTATTTGTATAATCTTTTATATCACTATTATCAACATGTACTGTATATCTTAATTTACTTGGTGTAGAAGTTTTAAAATATACATAAAGAGAATTGGTATTTGTCTGATAAGGGTTCATAATCATAAGAGAATTTTGAAATGAATAATTTCTCACCTTTTTAATCTCTTCAATTTTCTCATCTCGTTCTTCTTGAAACTTCTCCGTATAAACAGTTTTATAATCTTCTGTTTGGAATCGATATAAATATCCTCCATTTACTTTTCGATACCCACTGCGTTCATTTTTAATTCCAATTGCTAAAACAACCGCCAAAATAATAATTGGTATTAAAAAATATAAATATGTCCATTTCTTTTTCATATGCTCCTCCTTAAGTATATTATAATATATATTTAAGAAAAAAAATATGTGAAATTATGTAGTTTTTTATTTTGATAATTTTTGTGTTAATACTTGTAGTAGATTTTGTTTCATATTTTCGTCACTATATTGCCATATGATTTCAAAAAATACTCCTAAACCTGGTAATGTAATTTCATCTTTTTCTTGAATAGATGATTCAATTGATTCACGTATCTCCTGTTCGCTTGAATGTTCAAAGTTTTTTTGTATACTATTTCTAATATTTATGTTCATATAATCAGTCCTTTCAATGATATTATGAACATGATAAGAAAAAATATACAATATTCCCTATGCAAGAAGCATAAATTATGATATACTTGAGACAAGATATGGAGGTAATTATGAGTACAGGACTTATTATTTTAATTGTAGTGATCATACTTGTGGTATTACTGATTGCTTTTGTTGCGAAAACATATAATACACTTGTATCACTTAAAAATCGTGTTCAAGATCAATGGGCACAAGTAGATGTTGTATTAAAAAGAAGAGCAGATTTAATCCCTAATTTAGTAGAAACAGTAAAAGGGTATGCAACACATGAAAATGAAACATTAGAAGCAGTCATTGCGGCTAGAAATGATGCGGTATCAGCAACAGATGCCCATTCAGAAATGGAAGCAAATAATGTACTTACAGAAGCATTAGGACGTTTATTTGCTGTAGCAGAAGCTTATCCAGACTTAAAAGCAAATACAAACTTCTTAGAACTACAAAGAACATTACAAGAAACAGAAGATAAAATTACTTATGCAAGACAATTTTATAATGATACGGTAATGTCATTTAATAATAAAATAGAAATGTTTCCATCTAATATCATTGCATCAATGTTCCATTTTAAACAAGCAGAATTCTTTGAAGCAAATGAAAAAGATAAAGAAGTACCAAATGTAAAATTCTAGACTTACCAAACGTAAGTCTTTTTTAAAAGTAGGAGTGTCAATATGAAAAAATTAAGAACATTAATATATGTATTGTTATTCACTTGTCTTTTATTTTTTATAGGAGTAAGAAATTTTAAAGCAAGTGAAACCCCAGTCATCGATCATTTTTATTCTGATATCACTGTTTTAGAAAATGGTGACTTAAAAGTAAAAGAACTAATTGTATTAAATGGAAAATATAATGGCTTTGAAAGAGTTATTAATTATAAAAATGAATATGCACCTGTTTTTGATGGAACAGAAAGTTCCTTTGAAGGAAGTGATATTTATAATGGGGATCACATTATCCTTTCTAAAATTGCCGAGGTAAAGATTCCCAACGAGTATGATTTTTCTTTAATAAAAAAACCAGGTCAATCATTTCAAAAAGTAAATTCTGCTTCCAATGGTTCTAAAAGAAAATATGTTGAAACAAGTTCAAGTAACGGTCAGATTTATCGTATGTATAATAAAAATAATAGTGGATTATTAGGATTTTATTTAGAATATACCGTAAAGAATGTTGCCATTCGTCATAATGATATTGCTGAAGTTGGATGGAATTTAATGGGAAATGAACTATCGAATCGGATTAACCACTATGAAGCATATATCCATATTCCAAACAATCAAAAAGAATTAAGAGCATGGGCTCATGGACCATTAAATGGGAATGTCGAACTAATTAACAAAAAAACAATAAAGATCACAGTATCTGATATTTATCCAAATACAGCTTTTGATACCCGTTTTGTATTTGATTTAAATGTGATTTTCAAAAGTACGAAAACAACAAATATCACAGCTTTACCAATCATCTTAAATGTAGAAATCAAAAAAGCCAATGAAGCCAATCAAATGCGTGATCAATTGATCGATAGACAAATTCAAATCGTTAAAATGGCTTTAGATAAAGTAGAAACGAGTTTAAGACCAAGTGATTTAAAAGAAGTTGAAAAACAATTAAATATTCTATCATTTTATACAACAGAAGGGGAGTACCCAGCATTACAACAACAATATAAAAATATATCTGAACAAGTAGAAGCTAGAATGACAACTTTAAAATGGATATTTGGAAGTATTGCTGTTATATATATCATTGCCATGATCATTTATATCTATCATATTTATATAAAATACGATAAAGAATTAAAAGTAAACCACATAGAATACTTTAGAGATATTCCTAATGACTATGGACCAGCTTGTGTCGATTATTTATTCAAACGTAAAATTGATAATCATTCTTTTTCAGCAACACTTCTAAATTTAATCTCAGATAAAGTAATCAGTTATGAGAAAATAGATAAAAAGAATTATAAATTAACTTATCATGACAATGTTAGAACTTTATTTGAAGAAGAAGAAAAATTAATCACATGGATATTTAAAGGTAAAGAAGATGGAAAAGAAACAACCTTAGATACATTTAAAAAACAAGCTAAAACTTATTCCACTTTCTTAAGTGATTATGAACAATTTAAAACATATGCTTTAAAACATGCGAAAAGTTTAAATTTTTACGAAGTTCAAAAATTAAAAGGAATGCCACTACTTACTTCACTATTAGGTATTATCCTTGGTATGTTATGTATTTATTTTGAAGTAGTATTGTTAT
This sequence comes from uncultured Mycoplasmatota bacterium, assembly GCA_949288035.1. GTDB lineage: Bacteria > Bacillota_I > Bacilli_A > RF39 > UBA660 > UMGS2016. Next base: position 12,874 of record CASEIJ010000009.1, on the reverse strand, counting down.
TCATTATTTATTTTATTGTAGGTATCGCAAGTCTTATCTACTTTGTTTCCATTCAAAAGAAAACGAAATTTGGAAGAGAAGAATATGAAAAATGGAATGCCTTAAAAAGATTTTTAAAAGACTTTGGAAAATTCGATACCAAAGATTTACCAGATATGATTTTATGGCAAAAATTCTTAGTATATGCCTATGTATTTGGTTGTGCTGACGAATTAGAAAAAACAATGAAAATAAAAGTAGCAGAAATGGGAGATGTTCCAATGACTGGATATTATTATGATCCTACATTTACAGATATGCTAATCTTTAGTCATATTATGAATCGTACAATCAACAGTTCATTCTCTTCTGCATACAGTGCAAGTGCCGCTGCAAGCAGTGGAAACTATTCATCTGGTGGAGGATTCGGAGGAGGATTCTCATCTGGAGGTGGTAGCTTCGGCGGCGGTGGAGGCGGCGGAAGCTTCTAAAAGGTGTCAATTATGACATCTTTTTATTTACAATCATATATAATTATCATATAATGAAAGAGGGATACTTACTAAGTGTCCGTTTATAATTGGCACACTTAGCTTATGCTAGGTGTTTTTTAATGTAATTAATAGTAGAAGAATAATGAGAAGTTTCAGAAGTTGTAATAGAGTGTAGATAATTTTTCTCTCATATCTCATACCATCACCTCCTTATCTATATTGGAAGTGACACCTAGCTATCCCTCTATAAATAACATACTGTAAAGGAATCACAAATTCCTTTTTCATTTATCAAAAAATGTGATAAAATGTAAACAGTAGGAGACTAGGTGATAGATATGAGAAATAGAGCTTGTGTTAGCCACGAGTTACCAGGGGGGGGGGGGATTTAAGTAATAATACCCTATATTTCTCATACTCATTTTACAATTTAATTGATATTAAAAAATTAAAAAAGTTGTTTTCATAGTGGAAGCAACTTTTTTGTGTTGTATAAAAAAACTAGAAATCCTATGCAAAGATAAAAGAAAGGTAAGGAGTAAAGATGGAAAAAGTAGAAAGAAAAAGAATGAATTCAGAACATAAGAAATATCTTTTTGTTGGTAGTTTGTGTATTGCTATCTTTCTTATGTTAGGAATCGGGTATGCAATATTAAGTCAGCAATTAGACATTAATGGAACAGCACAAATCACATCCAACTGGAAGATATTATTTACAAGTGCAGAAGAAAAAGAAATGACAAACGCTACTACAACAAGAAAAGAAATATCAGATCTTACAACGCTGACATTAGATGTTCAATTAGAGCAACCAGGAGCAAGTGCGACATATGATGTAGTTGTAGAAAATCAAGGGAACTTGGATGCAGTATTATCAAGTATTAATGGAGTAAATGAAAATAATAACAAAGACCCAAAGTCAATTAAAGTAAGCGTAGAAAACATCAAAGTAGGGGATCCACTACTTGCAGGAGATAAGAAAACATTCCAAGTAAAAGTATATTGGGATGAAAGTGTAGATTTCAGTGAAACAAATATGCAAAAAGAAATAGAAATCACATTAACCTATGAACAGAGTGATGATGGAGTACCAGTAGGACCTATTCCGAGTGATGATGTGGATATGGGAGGTCAGAATGTAGAAGTCGTAACAAGTGTAGATGGACTCTATGAAGATCAATATGAAACAGGAAGATATATCTATCGAGGAAGTAACCCAAATAATTATATTCAGTTTAATAATGAACTATGGAGAATTGTAGCAAAAGAAACTGATGGAACTTATAAGATAATAAGAGATGAATTGCTACCACAAAATGAAGGATATACAGAAATGGCATATGATGCAGAATACCATCGTTCAACCGAAAATAATACATACTGCACAGATCCATATAATGGATGTGGAGTCTATGCAGCAGTGAGTGGGACATTTCAAACACCAAATGGAAATTATAGTGGAACGGTAACAGAAGATTCAAGTATCAAAGAATATTTAAATAATACATACTATCCAACACTAAATGGAATTGCAAAGACACAAGTACAAAGTCATGCTTTCAATATCGGAAGTGTACAGTTCTTAGATGTAAGTGAAAATGATAGTATAGAAAAAAATATTTCGGGAGAAAAGATGTATAAATGGACAGGAAATGTAGGACTTATTAATGTAAGTGATTTATTAAAAGCAAGTACCAATACTGCATGTAAATCTGCAACAGACGAATTTAATGCAGTACCAGAAGAGACTTGCGGAAGTTATTTAACATATTTTGATGTTCTAAATGAACAATTAAGCGGAATACAATACTGGACAATGAATGCCTTTTCTGCGGAGTCTGATAGTTACTCAAACAATGTTTGGTATGTGAGGTATCGTCAGAACGTTGGTAATTTCGGTCATGGTATTTCGGACTATGATTACTTTCGTGGTGCTCGTCCAGTAGTCTTCCTAAAATTATCTACCCAAATCACTGGGGGAGATGGAACGAAATCAAATCCATTTGTAATCGGGTAAAAAAAATAACTCAGTTCATTTGAACTGAGTTTTTACATCATTTGATAGTTTGATGTGTTTGAGAATTTATTATCATTTTGAACCATTTGTTCTAAACGATTGACACGTCGTTCTAGGGAATCAACTTGAGATTGTAGTTGATTTAACATAGAATCATTTGTGTTTAATTGTTGTTGGGTTAAAGGATTTACACTTTGATTCATGATTGGGTATGTTCCCATAGGTCCAGGCATTGGATATGGCATAGGCATCCCTCCTTGTACAGGCATCATACCATTCATTTGATATGTTGGATACATATTTCCTCCACAGTTACGATCTTTTTTCATAATACACTTCCTTTTCATTCTAATTCATTATATGTAAAAATAGTTTGTTTGTACCATATTATTTTCATTTTTCTACTTTTTTTGTATGGGATGGCATGATATAATAATTTTGGTGGTTTGATGAGATTAAAAAAAGTACCTGGTGCTTTGGAAAGAATAGAAGCATCGGATGAAGTAATAAAAGATGGAAAACAATATCGTGGTCATTATGATTCTTTATTTCCAAAAAAACAACCAATTCATATTGAAATTGGAATTGGAAAAGGGAAGTTTATTACTGAAATGGCTGAATTGCACCCAGAGATTAATTATATTGGGATTGAAAAGTATGATAGTGTTTTAATTCGTGCTTTAGAAAAACAAGAAGAGAAACAATTACCTAATTTAAGATTAATGCGTTTGGATGCAGAGAAGATTGCTGATGTATTTGATCATGAAATAGAGAGAATTTATTTAAATTTTTCGGATCCATGGCCAAAGAAACGTCATGCGAAAAGAAGACTTACAAGTCCTGAGTTTTTAAAAGCTTATGATATGATTTTTAAAAATACAAAAGAGATTATTATGAAGACAGATAATCGTAAATTGTTTGAGTATTCGATTATGTCATTTACTGATTATGGATATCATATTGAAGAGATTTCCCTAAATTTATATGAAGATGAAATAGTAGAAAATGTAGCAACTGAATATGAAACAAAGTTTCATAACTTAGGATTTCCTATCTATAGAATGGTAGTAAAAAAAGATTAGACAAAAAATTGACATGTAAAATTGTGTTAAAATTAGGTGAATTGAAAAAAGTTTGTTATAATGAGCTAAAGAGTGGTGAGGTATCTTGAAGAAAAAGGGCTTAGTGATAATGCTCTTAAGTATCATCCTATTTACTGGTTGTACTGTGGTACGAATTGATACGACGAATATTGATAATATTATCAGTGTTGTTTTATCAAAAAAGAATACCCTTTATAATCGTGTAGGAAAAGGATATAAATACTATGTTCCAAGAGGTGTAACTTACATTGATACGACTGAGTTAAATGATAAGTTATATTCAAATGGAAATTATTATTATTTATATATTGATGCGGTTAGTTATTATCACAAGGTAAAAGTTAATTATAAGGAAAATCCTGATGCGTATTATTCTAAAAAAATTAAAGCGAATGGAAAAGAAGGATACCTAGAAATTCAAAAACAAAAAAATGGAAAATATGTCATTGAATTTGTGTATAACTACGCAAAGATAGAAGCAATGGTTGATGAGAAAAGTATCAATGAAGTTGTTTTGAATGCAAGTTATATTTTATCCACTGTTAAATTTAACAATAAGGTAATTAAACTGATGTTAAATGAAAATTATTTTACGAATAAGGAAGAGAAGTATGATATTTTTGCAGATAAGAATAATAATTCATCAAATTCTCATCTCGTAGAATATGAAGAAGATAATAAGGGGAACGATTGATAAAATATAAGAGGTGAAAATATGGGCTTTTTAGACAAAGTGAAAAATTTATTTACAGAAGAGGAAGAAGTATACGAAGAACCAATTAAAAAAGAGGTAATTAAAGTTGAAATACCAGCGCCTGAAGTGGCAAAAGAGGAACCAAAAGAAAAAGAAGTTGTAAAACCAGAAGTAAAACCTGAACCAGTTTTAGTAGAACAAAAAAAGGAGGAGCCAAAGAAACCAGCACCTGTTTTCTTTGATGATAAGGATTTTGAAAATATTGAAAGACGTGTTTCTAAGCCAAAACCAGAACCAAAGAAAAAGAAGGAAGAAGAACCAAAAAGAGTTGCTTATCAAATGAGTAAACAACGTCTTCATGAAGAGAGAAAAAGTTTTAAACCTTCGCCAATTATCTCACCTGTATATGGAGTGTTAGATAAAAATTATCACAAGGATGATATTGTTCCAAAAAGAGAATTTAGAACAGATCATGTGGGAGGAGAATTGACAAATGACGATGTACGTAATAAAGCTTATGGTACTTTAGAGGATGATATTGATGCGACTTTATTTGGAGCACCAAAAGAAGAAGAAAAGAAGGCTCCAATGAATGGTTTAGAAGATGATATTTTTAAAGATTTAGAATTAGATATGGGTAAAGAAGATGTGACGATGGATACACATATGGAAGTAGAAGATGATGCGGAATTTCAATTAGATGAACCTAAAAAAGAAGAAAATCTAGTAGAAGAAGCAATGAATATGGAAGAAGAAACATCTAAGAAAACACGTAAGAAAAGAGCAAAAGAAGAATTAGAAGAGAATAAGAAGGAAGATAATTTAGATGATAGTGATCTATTTAATTTAATTGATTCTTTCTATGAAAAGAGGGATGAAGAAGAATGAGCGATGTAAATATCTTTTTTTCAATCATGATTTATATATTAGCGTCGATTTTATTAATTGTTTTAATTGCATTATGTATTAAGTTAATACATACACTTACTAAGGTAGATAGAGTTATCGATGACATTACTGTAAAATCATCTAAGTTAGATAATCTCTTCAATGTGATAGATACAACTGCAGATGCAGTCAATTCTGTTAGTAATTCGATTGTAGGTTGGATTACCAATCTGTTTAATCGATTATTAAATAAATAGAAAGAGGGTTATAATATGAGTAAAAAGAAAAGTAGTGGATTCGGGAAATTTGCATTAGGTGCATTAGTTGGAGCATCTTTAGGAATTTTATTTGCTCCAAAAAAAGGTAGTGAAACAAGACAAGACTTAAAGCGTTTGATCGACGATATGATTGCGAAACTAAAAGATATTGACATGGATGAAGTACGTGAAACTTTCGAAGTAAAATTATACCAATTAAAAGAAGATATTGATGATCTTGATAAGGAAAAAGTACTAAAAATTGCAAAGAAAAAAGCACAACAAATTCAAGATGCAGCAACAGAGCTTGTAAATTATGCGGTTGAAAAGGGAACTCCAGTATTGGAGAAAAGTGCAAATGCAATTCGTGAGAAAGCAATTCAAACAACAAAAGATGTTTTAAAAAAATTAGAAACAAAGGAAGAAAAATAATTTTCTTTCTTTTTTTTCTTTGCAATTTCGTTTATAATAAGATTAGGTGGTTATATGAAAGATAAATATTCTGAATATCGATTAAAAATTTATGCAGATAAGGGAAAACTAACTCCTAAAAATAGTTCTTCTTTTTATATAACAGAAAGCGGTAGAAATACAGTTTGTTTTGAATTGATAGGAAAGGAAAATATGACATTAAGAGATATTGATCAAGTGACGTTTCCTTTTGAGAATCAATATCAATTTTTAGAGTATTTTTTTCATATCACCAATATGAATAATATTCCAACAGTTCGTATTTATAAAAAAAGAAAGAATTATAAAACAGATGAAGAAAAAGAAGTAGAGTTAGAACCTTTATATCGTAGTCCAGAACTTGCTTTATTATTGAATGCGATGGGAACGGATGCAACGATATTAAATACACGTAAAAAAAGTTTTCGAACATTAAAACATAAGTGTTATTATCCATTATATAGTAGTTCTGATTATATTCAATATGTGATGGGAGATCATGTTAAAATTGCGATTTCAGATCATTTTTTAAATATTTATAAACGTTATCAAAGAGCTATGAATGAACAACAAGAAAAAATAGTTGATAAAGAATTGAAACAATATGAAAAAGAGATGTTAAAACATTATTCTAAAATGAGAGGCTTTCTTGTTACTTATCAAAATTATCAAAAAGATATGCAAAAAGATTCTATATCTCATAGTGATGTTGTAATTCCGGAAAAGAAGATGGAGAAGACATGGGAACAACAAGTATTAGATGGAGAAATTAATTTAATGGAAATTTCTAAAAAGGCTAGAAATGAATTTTATAATGCCTTTAATGAATTACAATTGTTACAAGAAAAATTAGAGGAATTGAAAAAGAAAAATAATTCATATTATTGGATGCAACAAATTATACAATTGGAAAAAGTGATTCAAGATAAGTTTATACAATTAAGATGGATGTATGAACAAATGAAAAGTGATGCAACAGTAGAAGATCATGGTACGATTGGCTTTGAGGAAGAAATGAGAGAAGGGGCTATTTATTATCCGGATAGCTATGGTGATTTATGCAGGAAGACAAAATAGAAAAAGTAATGGAACAGTTTGATTTATCCTTTTTAGAGAATGTATCTTGGATGAGTGAACATAAAAAAAATGAATTACATGAGAGAATATTACATTTACGTGAAATCAAACAAGAAAAAGAAAAGTTAAAAGAACAAAGATATCAAATACAAGTGAGTATTGATCGTATGACAGATGCTTATGAAATGGAAGTAAGAAAGATTTTATCTCTTTTAGCATCTAATTTAGAGGCAATCGAATCAATGAATGTAAAAGAAATACAATCGGGTAATATACCAAGTGATAGTTTTGCAATGGATATTGATCGTGGAGATCCTATTTTTAGCCATGACGAAGATTAAATTGGAAGAAGCTTTTGCTTCTTTTCTTACATATATTGAATCGGAAAAACAATATTCAGAGTATACAGTTGCAAACTATCGAGAAGATTTAAAAGAATTTAAAATATTTTTAACGAAAGAAAGTATTACTTCTTTAAAAGAAATTACTTATCCAACAATTCGTAATTATTTAATGTATTTATATAAAAAGAATTATGCGAAAAAAACAATCTCTAGATATATTAGTACATTAAGGAGTTGTTTTAAATATTTAACAGAAGAAGGAATGATTCAAGATAATCCGACATTATTAATTTCTAATCCGAAATTAGATAAAACATTACCTCACTATTTAAATGAATTAGAAATAGAACAATTATTAGATGTTGAAAAAGAACAGACACCACTTTCTATTCGTAATGAGACAATTATGGAATTTTTATATTCCACTGGAGTACGTGTCAGTGAGTTAGTTGCAGTAAAGGTAAATGATTTAAATCAAAGTGAAAAGAAACTAATTGTATTAGGAAAAGGAAATAAAGAACGTGTTGTGTTATATGGTAGTCGTCTAGCAGAGTTAATTGATTGGTATTTAAAAGATGCCAGACCTAGTCTTTTACATCATAAAAATTCCCCATATCTATTTTTAAATAAAAATGGCGGGCAATTAACAACGGCAGGAATTCGTGATATTTTAAAACGAGAAGTAAAAAAGAGTGGTTTAAAACAGAAAATTACGCCCCATACATTACGTCATACTTATGCAACACATTTATTAAATGGAGGAGCTGATTTAAAAAGTGTACAAGAATTATTAGGACATGAAAATTTATCAACGACGCAAATATATACACATGTATCGAATGAACGTTTACGATCTGTTTATTTAAAAGCACATCCTAGATCAAGGGAGAAGAAGTAGTATGAGTAAATTATATTTTCGTTATGGAGCGATGAATTGTGGAAAGACCACGGCTCTTTTACAAGTTGCCCATAATTATGAAGAAAGAGGACAAAAAGTTGTTTTAGTGAAACCAAAGATAGATCATAAAGGAGAAGAGTGTGTTGTATCAAGATTAGGAGTCAGTCGTTCCGTTGATTTATTATTAGATGATGTGACACATCCGATTTATTACATCGAAGAATGGATGGATGATATTGATTGTATTTTAATTGATGAGGCACAGTTTCTAAAAAGTTTTCAAGTAGATGAATTTTATGTGATTGCTCGTCTTTTTCATATACCTGTGATTTGTTACGGCCTTCGTACTAGTTCGGAAGTAGAATTATTTGAAGGAAGTGCTAGATTACTTGCTGTGGCTGATAAATTGGAGGAATTAGTTACAATTTGTCGCTGTGGGAAAAGAGCTACTTTTAATGTTCGTTTTGATCAAGAAGGAAATATTATTTTTAACAGTGGTGAAACTGTAGCTATTGATGGAATTGATGCAACGTATGAATCTTATTGTGGGACTTGTCATATAGAAAAAGTAAGAGGTTATGATAAAGAAAAGATATTAACTTTTGTAAGAGATAAAAAACATCACAGTTAAAAGAGAAATATTCTCTTTTTTTGTGTTTTGAAATTTTCCAAAAATTGCTATATTTTAAAGAAAAGTATGTTATAATTTAATTGTATATCAATAAAGGAGGCAAAAGTGATATGACAAAGTTTGTGTATTCCTTCTCTGAAGGAAATAAAGATATGCGCGAATTATTAGGAGGAAAGGGTGCTAACTTAGCGGAAATGACAAATATTGGTCTACCTGTACCTCGTGGTTTTACGGTTACAACAGAAGCTTGTAATCAGTATTATGCAGATGGAGAAAAAATCAGTGAAACTGTAGAAAAAGAAATTTTTGAAAAGTTAGCTGAATTAGAATCTATTACTGGAAAGAAATTAGGAGATTTAAAAAATCCATTATTAGTATCTGTACGTAGTGGATCACGTGCTAGTATGCCTGGTATGATGGATACGGTTCTTAATTTAGGTTTAAATGATGAAGTTGCAAAAGGATTTGCAGAAGAGACAAAGAATCCTAGATTTATTTATGATTCTTATCGTCGTTTTATTATGATGTTTGCAGATGTTGTAAAGGGATATCCAAAGAATTCATTTGATAAAATATTAGATGATATGAAACATGAAAAAGGTGTCACACAAGATACAGAGTTAACAGCGGAAGATATGATGGAATTAACAGAAAAATTTAAGAGTATTTATAAAGAGTTATCTGGTGTTGATTTTCCTCAAGACCCAAGAGAACAATTATTAGAAGCTGTAAAAGCAGTATTCCGTTCTTGGAATAATGAAAGAGCAATTATCTATCGTCGTATGAATGATATTCCAAGTAGTTGGGGAACAGCTGTAAATGTTCAAGAAATGGTTTATGGAAACCGTGGTGATGACTGTGGTACAGGTGTTGCCTTTACACGTAATCCTGCAACCGGAGAAAAGAAATTATTTGGGGAATATTTAATTAATGCTCAAGGAGAAGATGTTGTTGCTGGAATTCGTACACCACAACCAATTGAAACATTAAAAGAAGTAATGCCAGAAGTATACGAAGAATTTGATCGTATTGCTCATATTCTAGAAAATCATTATAAAGATATGCAAGATATGGAATTTACGATTGAAAATGGAAAATTGTTCATGTTACAAACTCGTAATGGAAAAAGAACAGCTCAAGCTGCTTTAAAAGTTGCAGTTGATATGGTAGAAGAGGGAATGCTTACCAAAGAAGAAGCTATCTTAAAAGTAGAACCAAAACAATTAGATCAATTACTACATCCAACATTTGATGCTGAATCATTAAAAACAGGAAAAGTAATTGCTCGTGGACTTGCTGCTTCTCCAGGTGCTGCCTGTGGAAAAATCTACTTTAGTGCGGAAGATGTAACAAGTCATAAAAATGCAGGAGAAAATTGTGTATTGGTTCGTTTAGAAACTTCTCCAGAAGATATTCAAGGAATGAATGATGCTGAAGGAGTACTTACAATTCGTGGAGGTATGACATCTCATGCTGCTGTTGTTGCTCGTGGAATGGGTAGATGCTGTGTTTGTGGATGTGGAGAACTTACGATTGATGAAGAAAATAAAACAATTACTACAAAAGAAGGTACTGTATATCACGAAGGAGATTATATCTCATTAGATGGTTCTACAGGCACTGTATATGGTGGAGAAGTAAAAACAAAAGCTCCAGAAATTAGTGGTAATTTTGAAACATTTATGAACTGGGCAGATAGTATTCGTACATTAGGAGTTCGTGCCAATGCGGATACACCAAAAGATGCACGTCAAGCATTAGCATTTGGTGCCGAAGGAATTGGACTTGTTAGAACAGAGCACATGTTCTTTGAAGAATCTAGAATTTTTGCTGTAAGACAAATGATTACGGCCGAGACAAAAGAGCAAAGAGAAGCAGCACTTGCAAAAATTTTACCAATGCAACAAGATGACTTTGAAAAAATATTTGAAGCAATGGAAGGTCGTTCTGTGACAATTCGTTATTTAGACCCACCACTTCATGAATTTTTGCCTCATACAGATGAAGAAATTAAACCACTTGCTGAAAGTTTAGGAATGACTTTTGAAGCTTTAAAAGCAAGAATTGAATCATTAAAAGAATTTAATCCAATGATGGGACATAGAGGATGTAGACTTGCAATTACATATCCAGAAATTGCAGAAATGCAAACAAGAGCCGTGATTCAAGCTGCTATCAATGTAAATAAAAAAGGAATGAATGTTGTTCCAGAAATTATGATTCCATTAGTTGGTGATGAAAATGAATTAAAATATGTAAAAAATATTGTAACAAAAGTAGCCGATGAAATTATTGCAAACGAAAAGGTAGAATTACCATATCACGTCGGAACAATGATTGAAATTCCAAGAGCTGCATTAACTGCTGATAAGATTGCTAAAGAAGCAGAATTCTTCAGCTTTGGAACAAATGATTTAACACAAATGACATTTGGATTCTCACGTGATGATGCTGGTAAGTTCTTAAATGACTACTATGAAAAAGGAATTTTTGAAAATGATCCATTTGCAAAATTAGATCAAACAGGTGTTGGACAATTAATTCAAATGGCTGCAGAAAAAGGAAGAAGTACACGTCCAGATATTAAACTTGGTATTTGTGGTGAACATGGTGGAGAACCATCAAGTGTAGAATTCTGCCACAAAATCGGACTTAATTATGTATCTTGTAGTCCATATCGTGTACCACTTGCAAGACTTGCTGCAGCACAAGCAAAAGTAAAAGAAACACTAAAATAAGATGGAGTTTTCCATCTTTTTTTATATGAATCTATACAATTGTTTTAAATTCGTTTATAATAAAGAAGAGAATAAAAAAGGTGATGAATTTGAAAAAGGGATTTACGTTAATTGAGTTATTAGCAGTTATTGTTATCTTAGCCGTAATTGCTTTGATTGCAACCCCACTTATCATGGGGACGATTACCAAAGCCAAAAGAAATGCTTTTCGAGATACTGCGTATGGTATTCTAAAAGCAGGACAACAATATGTTGGTGAGAAGTTGTTAGAAAGTGAAAATGATTATGCTGGAGAAACAATTACATTACCAAATCAAGATAAATTACAATATCGTGGTGGTACAAATGCAATTGGTGAAATGCGTATTTCAAGGAATGGTGGGCTTCGTATAGCCATTCATGATAATCAGTTTTGTGCTTTAAAAGACTATGATATGAGTGAAGTAAAAGTGATGGATTATGATCCTGAAACTTGTAAACTTTCAGAATCTTCATAAATATTTCAAATAAAAGAGTAAAGGGTGATAAAATGAAAATAGTTTGTATAGGACATGCTGCATATGATATTACAATTCCTGTTTTAACATATCCAGTAGAAAATACGAAAAATAGAGTACACGATAGAATTGAATGTGGTGGAGGCCCAGCTTGTAATGCCGCATATTTATTAGGCTGTTGGAAATCAGATGTAGAATTTGTAGGAGTTGTTGGCAATGATTCATATGGTAAGAAAATTAAAGACGAGTTGGATCGTGTGGGAGTCAAGACAGAGCACATGCAATTAAATGATCAATATACGACAACTTCTAGTTTTATTATTGCCAATACAAGTAATGGTACGAGAACAATTTTAACGTATCGACCAGATGAAATGACTTATCAATCAGATATTTCTTTAGAACAACCAGATATTATTTTGATAGATGGACAAGAATATGAATTATCTAAAAAAGTATTAAAACAGTATCCAAATGCGATTTCAATTATCGATGCGGGAAGACCTGTTCCAGAAGTAATAGAGCTAGCGCATATGGTGAATTATCTTGTTTGTTCTCATGAATTCGCTGAAGAAATGACAGGATTAAAACTGAAAAATGCAAACAAAGAAACTTTAGAAGCATGTTATTTTAAAATGAAGGAAATATTTCAAAATGAAATCATTATTACGTTAGAATCAACTGGCTCTTTATATCAAGATCAAGGTAAGGTAAAATTGATGCCGACAATTTCTGTAAAAGCAGTAGATTCCACTGGAGCAGGAGATTTATTTCATGGTGCTTTTACATATGGAATCAGTAAGAAAT
>CASEIJ010000008.1 GCA_949288035.1 uncultured Mycoplasmatota bacterium | reverse complement strand
ATAATACATATAAGAATACAGGATATGGAATCACACCAACATTCTATGGATATACAAGATTTTATGACTGGAATGGAAATGCCACAGGCCCAACCTTATCTTGTCCGCAAGCAAATGATAAGTTTACCGTATCAACATCAACTGGAAATGGAAAACTAACAAAGCCAGTAGGACTTATCACAGCGGATGAAGTAAACATGGCTGGAGGAAAGAGTGGATCTAGAAACATGTTATATTACTTATACACGGGAACAGACTACTGGACCATGTCGCCGTCCTACTTCCTCAGCGTTGCGCTTGCGAGCGAGTTCCGCGTGACGTCTTCCGGTGAGCTGTACGCTTGGCTCAATGTGTCGTATGGTCTCGGCGTCCGACCAGTGATCAATCTGAACACAGAGAATCTAGAGTTCACAGGTACAGGAACAATGCAAGATCCATTTGTGATTGAATAGAAGAGCAATAGGCTCTTCTATTATTATGTTTTGGTATTGTATCCATTTACTAAATGATATAATACGTGTTATAATGAACTTGATATAGAGGAGTATAGATATGAAAACATATATGCAATTATTAAGAATTCATCATTATTTGAAAAATGGTTTAATTTTTCTTCCACTATTGTTTAGTGGTTCTTTATTTCAAGTTCAATTATTAATAGAGACAGTAGTAGGATATATTTCATTTTGTCTCATTGCTTCATCTATTTATATTTATAATGATATTCAAGATATTGAAAAAGATAAATTGCATCCTTTAAAAAAGAATCGTCCAATTGCCTCTGGAAAAATTTCTAAGAAAAAAGCAACAATTATTGGTGTTATTGTCTTCTTATTGGCTTTATTGATTCAATTGGGAGGATATGTTTATTTTCATAATATTGGTTTTATTTATGCGACAGTGATTATGTTGATTTATTTTGTGATGAATGTTTTATATAGTAAAGGATTAAAAAATATACCAATTATTGATGTTATGATTTTAGCTTTTGGGTTTGTGTTACGTGTTTTATATGGAGGTGCACTGACAGATACTGAAATATCTAGTTGGTTATTTTTAACAGTTCTTTCTATTTGTATGTTTGCAGGATTTGGAAAACGTCGTAATGAGATGATAAAGAATAAATCTAAATCAAGAAAAGTATTACAAGAATATACAAAGAGTTTTTTAGATAAGAGTATGTATTTGTTTTTGAGTTTAGCACTTGTCTTTTATTCTCTTTGGTGTACGAATGGGTTTCGTTTTATTGAAACGAATTTATTGACTTATAGTGTGTTATTTGTAATTTTTATTGTATTGAAATATGCTTTAACAATTGAACAAGATTCTTATGGAGATCCAATTGATGTGATATTAAAAGATAAGACACTTATGGTTGTATCAACGATTTATATAGTTTATATGGTGGTGGCAATTTATGCATAAAAAAATAGATGTTTATGATTTTGATGGAACGATTTATGATGGGGATAGTACTGTTGATTTTTTCTTTTTTACATTATTTAGAAATCCTCGTATGATTGTAAAATTACCAGTTATTTTTTGGTATGCATGTCTTTATTTATTACATATTGTATCTTTACAAACGTTTAAATCACATTTCTTTTCTTTTGTAACAAAGGTAAAAAATATTGACCAGGAAATAGAATTGTTTTGGAAGAAAAAAGAGAAGAAAATTAATACCTATTTTCTGGAAAATATGAAAGAAAAAAAGACAATATATGTGATTTCTGCATCTCCTGAATTCTTATTAAAACCGTTTTTAAATAAATGGAAGAATATATCAGTCATTGCGAGTGTAGTAGATAAAAAAACAGGGGAATATACTGGTAAGAATTGTAAGGGAGAAGAGAAGATAAAGAGATTAGATCAAAAGGTTAAGAAGTATGAAATTGAACATTTCTATTCTGATTCTCTTCATGATCTACCACTTGCGAATATTTCTAAAAAATCTTATTTTGTAACTCATGGGAAAGTAGAAGAGTGGGATACAGAGAAAATAAAAGGAAATTGTAAAAATATATGGAATCATACATCATTTCAATTATCATGGTTGATTATGATGTATTTATTATGTGTATTAGTATTATTTCATATCTTTAAATTATGTAATATAAATCTATCGCTTATTTGGATTCAAATACTTAGTATTTTAATACCAGTCGTAATATATTTCTTTCAAAAGAAAAATGATTATAAAAAAATAGTAATAATTCTTTTATATTTAATACTATGTATTGGTCTTCCATTTTTATTTTCTAATACATATGATTTAACCCAAGATGGAAATGGTTATCATAAGTTATCAATTGCTTATTTGAAAAATGGTTGGAATCCTATTTATCAAGATCAAAATGATTATGTAAAAGAAAATGAATTACCAAGTTCGAGAGGGAATGGAATTTGGATTAATCACTATCCTAAATCATTAGAAACAATATCAGCTGTGATGTATGAAATGACTGGTTCTATTGAGAGTGGAAAAGCAGTTACAACACTTGTCTTAATCTCAATGGGATTACTTGCTTTTAGTTATTTAAGTATTTTTTTAAATAAAAAACAGAGTTTTATATTATCTGTTTTATTGGCATTGAATCCTGTTGTATTAGCACAGTTATTTAACTATTATGTAGATGGTTTAATGGGAATGTGTTTTGCTATGGAAGTTATTATTTTATTGTCTATTTCTATCCATAGAAAACAAGATTTTAAAATATGGTTATATTTAACTGCTGTTTGTTCTTTATTTGTGAACTTAAAATTTACTGGGTTATTATATTCTGGTTTGATTGCGGCCGTATTTTATTTTTATTGGTTGTTTCATGATCGAAAAGAAAAAGATTGGAAAACAATGTTTGTTAGAGCGACAGGATGGTTTACTTTTGTATTTGTAGTTGCTATTTTTATTGTAGGATCTTCTTCTTATATGAAAAATACAGTAACTGCAGGAAATCCGTTGTATCCATTGTTTGGAAAAGATAAAGAGGATATTGTCACAAAGATGGAGCCAAAGAGTTTTAACCATAAAAATTCTTTAGAAAAATTTACGATTTCATTATTCTCTAAAACAGAAAATGTGCTATATGGTGGGGGAGAACCACAATTAAAAAATCCTCTTCATGTTTATGAAAGTGAATTAGAAGCAATTCAGATTCCAGATGTTAGAATTGCTGGATTTGGACCACTATCTGCTTGTTTCTTTGTATTAGGTATTATATTATTGGTAATTGAGTTATGTGTTTTATATCGTATAGATAAGAAAAAAATCAAATATGTTGTTTTACCACTTATCTGTATTATTTTATCTAGTATTTTGGTAGGTGAAAGTTGGTGGGCAAGATATGTACCACAATTATATATGATTCCATGGATAGCACTTGGTTTAATTTGTGTGATATCATTACAAAATAAAAAAATATTATGGTTATTACGTGGTGTGGGCATTTTATTATTCTTATTTATGATAGTCAATAGTTCATTTTATTTAGATGCTAGAAGAAAAGATTTTGATACTTTTGAACAGATTCAAAAAGATTTAGAAGAGTTAAAAACACAAAAAAATATTCAGTTACAATTATCTAATCCTGAATTTTTTGCTTATTATTACAATTTAGATGATGAGCATATTTCCTATCAAATTGTCAAAAAAGAAATAAAAGAAAATTTTGTTTATAAATATCATTGGCAATTTAAAGTATTATTAGAAGCATAGGAGGAAGTTATGAAAAAGAAAATAGAGAAACAATCAAAACAAATTACATGGTTTTATACAATCTTAAGTGTTGTGATGATTATCTTATTTAGTATGATTATGATCAGTACGATTTTTGATAATCGTAGTGTTGTGACGAAATTACCATTCTGGGCTATTTTATTAGGTACAATTGGCGTAAGTGGTATATTAGTTGGTGTTTGGTATTTGCTACATAAGAAGCTAAAAGATATGACAAAAAAACAAGAAATATGGATTGTATCTATCTTATTTTTAATTATTTTATTGATCCAAGGATTTGCTGGTTATTATTTATTTGAAAAACCAGGCTGGGATTGGCAAATTATCTTTGAGAATGCAATGGAGTTTGCTAGAGGTAACTCAGATAAAGTGAATTGGGTTTATATGCAGCAATTTCCAAATAATGTTGCTTTGTTTATGTTACAAGCTGTTTGTTTTAAATTGTTGTATATGACGCATGTGATTCCACAAACTTATTTAGCAACCTTAGGTGCATCTGTCGTTATCAATATCATTGTGATTGATATTGCCATGATTTTAACTTGGCTGACTGTAAGAAATCTATTTGGTAAAAAAGCAGGGATCTTTAGTATTGTGATTATGATCCTATGTAATTCTTTCTTTACGTTTGTACCAATTTTATATACTGATACATTAGCACTCTTTATACCAATTGGAATTTTATATGTCTATTCTTGTTATTTGAAAAAGAAAGAACTTTCATGGAGACAAGGTATTTGGTATTACATATTATTTGGTGTGTTATTATTTTTAGGAGCCAAAATCAAGTTTACATGCGTGATTATGCTGATTGCTATTTTTATGGATATGATATTCCGTAGAATTTCATGGAAACAAATTGGACAGATGGCAGTCAGTATTGTACTTACTTTCCTTGTTTGTACATTATTATTTACTGGTTTTCAAAAAATATTTTTTGAAGAGTTAGATGGTGTTTCCAATACACCAAATAAAGTTCCGTATACGCATTGGATTATGATGGGATTAAAAGAAAGAAAGTCTATGATTCCAGGTATCAATTTTGTTGGAGCCTATGATGTCGATGATTACTCGTTGACTTTTGAAACAGAACCAGATAAAAGAGTTGAAAAAAATATCGATGAAATTGTAAAAAGGTTAAATAAACATGGTATTTTAGGATATCCAAAATTCTTATACGATAAATTACAATTTACATGGAATGATGGAAATTATTATGGTTCTGCTTTGATAGGTGCAGCACCAGTTAGAAAAGATAATATTTTTAGAGATATTTATAATTCTGGAGGGAAATACAACGATATTTTAATGGCAATTCAAGATGGAATGAGTATATATTTATATGCGATGTTTATTATCATGGCTATTTACTTTATTAAGCATAAGAAAAATGGATGTCATGTTGTTTTATTAGCTATCTTCGGATTATTATTATTTTTATTACTTTGGGAAGCAAGTTCTAAATATTTATTACACTATGTACCAATTTTCATAGTTGCAAGTGTATATGGTACATGTATTATTACAAATTGGTTAAAATTAAGAAAAAGGGGCGCAAAATAATACTGAGGAGAGAAATATATGAAAGAAGTAGGAAAGAAGAAAATCGTAAGAGATTCAAATTATGAATTAATGAGAATCATATCTATGTTTATGATTGTCGTTTGGCATATGATTGTACATGGTAAAATTGCTCAGCAATCTATGGGATTATTACATAATCTTATCTGTTTATTAGAAGCAATTCTAGTTGTTCATGTCAATTCTTATGTGTTAGTGACAGGTTATTATCAATGTAAAAGTAAATTTAAATTAAAAAAACTTATTTCGTTAAATAATCAAGCATGGTTTTATCGTATTGTTATTCTAATTACATTATTAGTATTAGACGTTGTGAGTGTTGGAAAAGTAGAATTATTACAATCTTTATTTCCATTAGATTTTTCAGCATATTGGTTTATTAAATTTTATTTATTTCTATATTGTTTTAGTCCTTTTTTAAATAAATTGATTGAAAATTTAAAAAAGAAAGAATTTCAGATGTTATTATTAGTATGTTTGGTTATATTTTCAATATTACCTAGTATTAGTATGTCTGTTTTATATAGTAATTATAGTGGTTATTCTTTACCACAATTCATTTTTATGTATTTATTAGGTGCTTATTTCCGTTATTATCCAATTCAAGAATCACGTATATTAAAAGTAAATACTAGGCGTAAAAATCAATTGATTTTCTTAACATGTTTTATTAGTTGTTTTGTTGTGAATTTCTTATTTAGTTGTCTTAGTCAGATTTTAGTGACAGGTGGAGATATTCCAAAATATTTTTCTAGTATTATCAATTTCGCATTTTTATCTTATGATAATCCACTTGTTATTATGGGAGCACTTATGTATTTCTTCTGGTTTGGAACATTGAAGATAAAAAGCAGATTCATTAATCGTGTGAGTGGTTTAACACTTGGTGTTTATTTAATTCATGATAATCCATATATGAGACAGTGGTTATATCCTTTTTTAGGATTTGTAGAAGGAAAGGTTTATACAGGGATTATCATCATTGGGAAAATTTTTGCTTGTGCAATTGCCATTTTCATAATCTGTGCGCTATTAGAATGGATTAGACAATTACTCTTTAAAGGAATCAATCATTTGAAGATAACGAAATGGTTTCAAAGAAAATGGCGTAGTTATGTTACAAGTTTAGGTGATTTTGATTTAATGAGTGAAATAAAAGAATCTTAGTTTGATACATCGAGCAGGGGGAAGTAAGTTATGAATGTAAAAGAGAACCAGAATAAGAGAGATTCCAATTATGAATTAATGAGAGTTATTTCCATGTTTATGATTGTTGTTTGGCATATTTTATTACATGGATTAGTAGAGGTTCAATCAACTGGGATGCTTTCTTTTGTAATATATTTATTAGAAGCGTTTTTAGTCGTTCATGTAAATTCATATATTTTAGTAACTGGATATTATCAATGTAGAAAAAAGTTTCAACTAAAAAAATTAATTTCTTTAAATAATCAAAGTTGGTTTTATCGTATAATCATTATGCTTATTTTATGTGGCAATGGAATGATAGAAATAGGAAGGAAAGAGTTCTTTCAGACATTCTTTCCATTGGATTATGCGACATATTGGTTTGTCCAGATGTATTTGTTTTTATATTGTTTTAGTCCTTTTTTAAATCGTTTGATTGAGAAGATCAGTAAAAAAGAATTTCAAGTTTTATTAATGATATGTTTGGTTGTCTTTTCTATTTTACCAACCATTAGTATGCAAATAATGGTTCCAATTGAGAAAGGTCATTCTCTTATGAGTATGGTATTTATGTATTTGTTGGGTGCTTATTTTCGTTATTATCCAATCCAAGAATCACGTATATTAAAAGTAAATACTAGACATAAAAATCAATTGTTATTTTTATTAGGATTCATTATGTTTAGTACTATTCATTTTTTGATATTATGTTTTGGGAAAATATTGCTGACAGGTGGAGAAATTTCACAGTATGTTGGAGAGACCATTCAATTTTCATTTCTTTCTTATGGAAGCCCATTTGTGATAATAAGTTCTTTAATGTATTTCTTCTGGTTTGGAACATTTAAAATCAAAAGTAAATTCATTAATCGTGTGAGTAGTTTAACACTTGGTGTTTATTTAATTCACGATAATCCATATATGAGACAGTGGTTATATCCTTTTTTAGGATTTGCAGGTGAAAAGGTTTATACAGGTATTTTAATCTTAGGAAAAGTATTTTTATGTGCGCTTGCTGTTTTTATTGTCTGTGCATTGTTAGAATGGATCAGACAATTACTGTTTAAAGGAATCAATCGTTTGAAGATAACGAAATGGTTTCAAAGAAAATGGCGTAGTTATATCACAAGTTTAGGTGATTTTGATTTAATGAAAGAGTTAGAAGTAAATAAATAGTATTGACACTTTATTTAAAATATGTCATAATAACACCCGTTTACAAAAAGGAGTTGGTTATATGTCATATTCAGTACGTTTAGTACCTTATAAGGGAGAAACATTAATTAGAGCAAAGGATCATGATGGAATGATATCTCCAGAAGGAGAGTTTTATATCGTTGCTGAAAGAGGAGATATGGATTGGCGACATGATGCTTTTGCAGAAGGATATTTATCTATCCGTAAAAATATCAATGTAGAAAAATATTATCAAGCATATTTAGAAACACATCCACAATTTTCTAATATTCTATTTTCTT
Organism: uncultured Mycoplasmatota bacterium; assembly: GCA_949288035.1. Lineage (GTDB taxonomy): Bacteria > Bacillota_I > Bacilli_A > RF39 > UBA660 > UMGS2016. The sequence goes on along the minus strand of CASEIJ010000008.1, from coordinate 5,981 downwards.
ATAAAGATGTTTTAATTCATTTATTTGGATTTACGAATTATGAATATCGTAATGGATGTGCAGAAATTGATGTACCTAATCCAAAGTATGCAGGTCATAAAGTAACAGATGAACAATTTAGAACATTACGTGGATTAGTAAACATCAACCATGATTCAGAAGATGTATTAATGCAAGCTTTCCGTTATGAAAGAGGAATGGAAGATATGCAGTTTCAATATGGAAAGTCATTTCAGAAAAGAAGATAGTAAATCTATCTTCTTTTTGATATAATAAATAATAGGTGGTAATGTGAAAGAAAAAGCATATAGTGAATCAATGGAAGAAATCTTTCAAGAATTAGTGACAAGTAAAGAAGGATTAAATACAAATGAAGTAACTTTGAGACAATCACAACAAGGTAAAAATGAATTACGTGCGAAAAAGGCTCGTACAATCTTAGATATGATCGTAGAACAATTGACAGATAAAATGATTATTATTTTATTCATTGCTTCTATTTTATCTTTTATTTTAGGGGAAACATTAGAAGGAATTGTAATTTTAGTGATTATTTGTATAAATGCAATTGTAAGTATTATACAAGAAAAAAAGGCTGCTGATGCGATTGCTGCCTTAAATCAGATGAATGCTCCTTTTGCGACTGTTTTAAGAGATGGAGATAGAAAGAGGGTTCCTGTATCAGAATTGGTAACAGGAGATATTGTATACTTAGAAGATGGAAATATAGTACCTGCAGATATTCGTTTAATTGAAGAACATCAATTAATGATAGATGAATCATCACTGACAGGGGAAAGTGTTCCAGTTAAAAAAGATGCGACTGTATTACTTGCTGTTAATACCCCATTAGCAGATCGTAGTAATATGGTTTATTCTTCTACTATTGTTACTTATGGAAGTGGATATGGTGTTGTTACAGCCATTGGGATGAATACAGAAGTAGGAAAAATTGCTCGTATGTTAGATAGTGAAGATGATTTAGAAACTCCTTTAAAAAAGAAGTTAAATAAAGTTGGAACAGTACTTAGTGTGTTAGGAATTATCGTAAGTATTCTTATTTTTATCATTGGTTTACTGTATGGAAAAGATGTTATTTCTTTACTTATGATTTCTATTTCTTTAGCAATTTCAGTGATTCCTGAGGGATTACCAGCTACTGCAACCATTGTAATGGCTTTAGGAGTAGAAAGAATGACTAAGAAAAATGCTTTAGTAAAAAAATTACCAGCTGTAGAAACACTTGGTAATGCAAGTGTTATTTGTACAGATAAAACAGGTACGCTAACCGAAAACAAAATGACTGTTACAAAACTTTTATGTTTTGATGAAATAATAAATGGAAAACAAGAAATACCAGAGCATGTTCCTGAAGATATATTAAACTGTATGGTACTTTGTAATCATGCGACATATGAAGATGGTAAGACAACAGGAGATCCAACTGAAGGAGCTTTATTAGAATTCGCACATAAACATCAATATCATATAGAAAAAATAAAAAAAGAAATGCCTATATTACATGAACAACCATTTGATTCAATTCGTAAACGTATGACTGTGGTTGTAAAAAAAGATGGACAATATGTTTGTTATACAAAAGGAGCAGTAGAAGAATTATTAGATTTATGTACACATATTTTAAAAAATGGAAAAGAAGAGCCAATTACTTATCAAGATAAAGATCAAATTATTAAAACTTGTGAAGAGTTATCGAATGAAGCATTAAGATTACTAGGATATGCGAAAAGAACGATGAATGAACTTCCCAAAGCGGAAGATGAAGATGTAGAGATGCACCTTACGTTTATGGGAATGAGTGGAATGATTGATCCACCAAAAGAAGAAGTGAAAAAAGCAATTGATACTTGTCATAAAGCAGGAATTCGTGTCATTATGATCACAGGAGATCATAAGCTTACGGCAACAGCAATTGCCAAAAATTTAGGAATTTATCAAGATGGAGATTATGTGATTACGGGAGAAGAGTTACATCAAATGAATGATGAAGAATTGGCATCTAAAATGAATCGTATTCGTGTATTTGCTAGAGTTACACCAGAAGATAAACTTAGAATTGTAAAAGCATTACAGAAAAATAAAGAAGTGGTTGCTATGACAGGAGATGGTGTCAATGATTCACCAGCTTTAAAAGCAGCCGATATTGGTGTCGCAATGGGAATACAAGGGACAGATGTTGCTAAACAAGCAGCTGACATGATTTTATTAGATGATAATTTTACGACCATTGAACATGCTATTAGAGAGGGTAGAAGAGTATATTTTAATATTCAAAAAGTCATTCAATTCTTATTAGCAGGTAATATATCAGAAGTATTAATTATTTTCTTAGCAATGATTATGAATTTAGAAACACCAATTCTTGCGATCCATATTTTATTTGTGAATCTAATTACAGATACATTACCAGCACTGGCATTAGGTGTTGACCCAGAAGATGAAAGAACCATGACCCATAAACCAATTAAAAGTGGAAGCTTATTTGAAAAAGGAATGGTTACTAGAATTATATTCTATGGTATTTATATTTCTATCATATCTTTAATTGCTTATGCCATTGGAAGTATGCGAGATTATAAACAAGCAATTACCATGACATTTTTAGTACTTTGTTTATCACAAATTGTTCATTCTTTAAATCAACATTCTAATACAGTATCAGTATTTTCTAAGAAACATGCGAAAAATAAATATTTATATGGTGCAATGTTAATCTCTGCACTATTATTAGTGCCAATTACATGTATTCCTGCTATCACAAAATTTTTCTCACTTGCGCCATTAACAGGAACAGAATGGATCATTGTTTTTGCACTTTCTATTTCTCCATTATTTGTAGTAGAATTATTTAAATGGATTAGAAGAAATATGAAAAGTAATTTATCTTAAAAAAGAGTGTATATATTTCATCTAAGTATACGATTTGCAATTATAAATAAGATATGTTATATTATTCGCATAGAAATGTGCTGATAATCAAAAAAAACATAAATTTAAATGATTAATTAAGGTGGAAGAATTGAATGAATAATAAGTTAAATAATATGTTGAATGATTTTTTTGAAAAAAATGAAGGTTTAGATGAAAAAAATATGAACGAAAAGCTTCAAGAATTTATACAGATGTACAATGCAGGAGAAATTGAATATCAAAATACATTATTGGATGATGCATACGAAGTTTTAGAAAAGGCACAAAATGCTCCTACAAAAGCAAAAGCTATAAAATATGCGAAAAAGGCATATAAAATGTGCCCAGAATGTTTTGATGCTTTATTACTTCAAGTACATTTAGAAGAAAATTCAAAAAGGGCATTGGAATTATTGAATCAAGGATTAGAAATTGAGAAAAAGAGATTAGAGGATAAGAATTTTTTTGATAAAAGTAATATAGGTCATTTTTATACAATATTTGAAACAAGACCATATATGAGAGGTTTATTTACAAAAGCAGAATATCTAACTTTGATTGGGAAAAAAAGACAGGCAATTGATATTTGCAAAGAAATATTAAAATTAAACGAAAATGATAACTTAGGCGTTAGATATTTATTGATGGCAATATATGCATATCTTGAAGAAGAAAAGCCTTTACTACAACTTTATAAAAAATATAAAGAAAACACTTTAGAAATGTTAATGCCATTATTTATACTTTATTATAAATTAGGTGACGAAAAAAAGGAATCCCAGTATTTAAACAAAATAAATCAAGTAAATCCAAACTTTATAAAAGTTATTAAAGGTAATTTTAAAATTTCAGAAGATATGAATCCAGAATATTATCAAATAGGCGAAATGTCAGAAGTATTTATGTACTTTAATAATTACGAATTTTTAATAGACACTATTCCAATATTTGATTTTTATATTTTAGATAATTTAAAAAAATAAAGAATCATAATGTATTTACAATTAAACATTATTATCATATAATGAAAGAGGGATGCTTACTAAGTGTTCCAATAAGTAAAGATCACTTAGCGTATGCTAGGTGTTTTTAAATGTAAGTAATAAGAGGAATATGATAAGAATTTTCACTAGTTGTATTAATTGCTTGATAAGTTTTCTTTCATATCTCATAACTTTCACCTCCTTATCTATATTGGAAGTGAACACCTAACTGATCCCTCTATTAATAACATACTGTAAAGGAATAGCAAATTCCTTTTTCATTTATAAAAAAATGTGATAAAATGTAAACAGTAGGAGACTAGGTGATAGATATGAGAAATAACGTACATGTTAGCTATCAGTTACCATGGGGGGGGGTATTTAGTAAATAATACCCTATATTTCTCATACTCTTTTTACAATTTAACTGTTTTTAAAAGATTCAAAAAGTTGTTTTCAACATGGGAACAACTTTTTTGCGTTGTGCAAATAAAGTAAAAAAATGTAGTGTAAAACACCTAGAAAGCCTATATAAATCAACGAATAATTGTGATAAGATGAAAGAAAAGTAAGGAGTAGTAATATGAGAAAAGTAGAAAGAAAGAGAATGAATTCAGAACATAAGAAATATTTTCTAGTTGGTAGTTTATGTATTGCTATCTTTCTAATGTTAGGAATCGGGTATGCAGTATTAAGTCAACAATTAGATATCAATGGAACAGCTCAGATTACATCTAATTGGAAAATATTGTTTACAAGTGCAGAAGAAAAAGAAATGAACAATGCCACTACAACAAGAAAAGAAATCACAGATCTTACAACATTAACATTAGATGTCAATCTAACACAACCAGGAGCAAGTGCAACATATGATGTTGTTGTAGAGAACCAAGGAGACTTGGATGCCGTATTATCTAGTATTAATGGAGTAAGTGAAAATAATAATAAAGACCCAAAAGCCATTAAAGTAAGTGTTGAAAACATCAAAGTAGGAGATCCACTCTTAGCAGGAGAAGATAAAACATTCCAAGTAAAAGTATATTGGGATGAGACAGTAGACTTTAATGAAACCAACATGTCTAAAGAGATAGAAATCTCACTTGTCTACAAACAAAGTGATGATGGAGTACCAGTAGGTCCAATACCAGGAGATGGAGTAGACATGGGAGGACAAGACGTAGAAGTAGTAACTTCTGGAGATGGACTCTATGAAGACCAATATGAAGATGGAAGATACATCTATCGAGGAAATGAACCGAATAATTATATTCAATTTAATAATGAGTTATGGAGAATCATAGCAAAAGAGTCAGATGGAACATATAAAATCATCAGAGATGAATTATTACCCCAAAATGCTAATTACACCACAATGGCATATGATGTAGAAAATCATCGTTTAACAGAAAATAATACATATTGTACAAATCCTAGATATGGATGTGGAGTATTCGCAGCAGTCAGTGGAACATTCCAAATACCAGATGGAAAGTATAGTGGAACAGTAACAGAGGATTCCAGTATCAAAGAATATTTAAATAATACATACTATCCAACATTAAATGGAACAGCCAAAACACAAATACAAAGTCATGCCTTCAATATTGGTAGCGTACAGGTATTAGATAAAATTGAAAATGATAGTATCCAAAAGAATATCGCTGGAGAGAAGATGTATCAATGGACAGGAAATGTAGGACTCGTGAACGTTAGTGATTTACTAAGAGCAAGTACGAATATCGCATGTATATCAGCAACAGATCAAGTTAATGAAGTGCCGCAAGAAACATGTGGGTCATATTTAACAACGATGTCACCAATTAATGAAGAATTAGGAGGAGTAGGGTATTGGACAATGAATGTGTTTTCTAGGTCTGGTGACGGCTCGTACGGTGCCTGGAATGTGACGTTCCGTCGGGGCGTTGGCTGGTTCGGTAACGGCTTTGCGCGCTATGACAACCATAGTGGGGCGCGTCCAGTTCTCTATTTGAAATCAGATATCGAAATAACAAGTGGAACAGGGACTGAATTAGACCCATTTGTAATCGCTGAATAACGGACAGTTTT
>CASEIJ010000007.1 GCA_949288035.1 uncultured Mycoplasmatota bacterium | reverse complement strand
TTTTCTATGGAAGATACTGACGCAATGTCTGTAGCTTGGATGGTTGCATTTATTCAAGGGTATGGTGGATTCCTTTACTATGAGACATACCGTGATGACATGATTGGCGCCCGTCCAGTAGTCTTCCTAAAATCCTCTATCCAAATCACTGGAGGAGATGGAACGAAATCAAATCCATTTGTAATCGCATGAAAGAAGTAAAATTCTCTCTTTTGTTTACACTTATTTTTAGAGAAGTACTACCAAAAACTTGAAAAAATTGGTATAATGTATGATAGGTGATACTATGAATAAGACTAAGATAGTTGCAACCATAGGTCCTGCTAGTCAAGATAAGAATGTTTTAAAACAAATGATTTTGGCTGGTCTTGATGTGATTCGTATTAATATGAGTCATGCAGATGAGAAGTTCTGTGATGATATTATTACAAAAGTAAATGATTTAAATCAGGAGTTAAATACGAATGTTGCTATCATGATGGATTTAAATGGTCCGACGTTGGTTGTAAATCATCTACATGAGAAACAGCTTGCTTTAAAGATAGATGATGTGATTGAAGTTTATGCTGATAAACAAGTGGATGGGAATCATGCGATATCCATTTCTTATGATCATTTAAAAGATGATTTAAAATATAATTCTCATTTGGTATTAGGAGATCATGAAGTGATTTTAAAAGTAATTGATAAAAGTGATGAGGTAATTACTTGTAAAGTAGAAAAAGAAGGAACGATTATCAATGGGATGAAAGTGATTTCTCCTGATTGTAAATTAAATTTTCCATTTTTAACGGAGAAAGATAAAAAAGATATATTATATGCTCATAAACATAAAGTTGATTTTTTAGCACTTTCATTTGTGATGAGTAGTGAAAATGTATTAGAAGTGAATGATTTATTAATACAGATGAATGATAATCGTATGTCTATTCTAACGAAAATAGAAACAGAAGAAGCTGTGAATGAAATAGATGAAATTATTCGTGTATCTGATGGAATTTTAATTGCTAGAGGGGATTTAGGGGTATCTCTTCCGGTGGAGAGGATTCCTGGTATTCAAAAAATGATTATTCATAAGTGTCATAATGAAGGAAAGGTTAGTTTAGTGGCGACTGAGTTTTTGGCAAGTATGGAAAATAATAATCATCCAACGCGTGCTGAAGTATCAGATATTGCGAATGCGGTATTAGATGGTGTTGATGCGGTTGTGTTATGTGGAGAAACTACTATTGGGAAGTATCCTATTGAAGCATTAACGATGATGGAAAAGGTAATTGAAACGGCGGAAGAAGATATTCCTTATTTTGAATTATTAGATAATGCGATGCGTACAGAAGAAGAGGGAATTACTGGTTCTTTAGCGTATAGTGTTGCGACAACAGCAAGTCGTTTAAAGTGTGTAGCGATTGTAACACCTACTGTATCCGGGTATACGGCTCGTCGTATTAGTCGATTTAGACCCATTTGTCCTATTATAGCTTTATCGGAAGATGAAGCAGTGATAAAACAATTATCTTTGTATTTTGGAGTATATGGGTTAAAGATTAAAGAATTTACTTCCTTTGATATGATGATGAGTGAATCATTAGAAGTATTAAAACAATTTATGGATACAAAAGAGCATGATAAAGTTATTATTACAGGTGGATATCCATTTAAAAAAGTAAAGAATACAAATTTTATGAGAATAGAAGAATTGTAAAGGGGGGATACATATGTATCCATTAGGTAGTCAATTTGAATTTGATAAAACAAAAGGAGTTGCCAATCAAAAAGCTATTTTCCAGGGAGAAAAGTATCGTATTACGGTTTTAACAGAACGTTTGATACGTTTAGAGTATCAAGAAGATGGTAAGTTTGAAGATCGTTTAACAGAGATGGTGATTAATCGTAGTTTTCCACTTCCGAAATTTCAATTTAAAGAAGATGCGGTATCATTAGAAATTTCTACGAAATATTTTCAATTGTTTTATTTAAAAAATAGACCATTTGCAGGTTCTAAAATGAATCCGATTGGAAATTTACGTATTAATTTAGTAAATAGTGATCGTATTTGGAATTATGGGCATCCTGAAGTACGTAATTATGGTGCTCCAGGGATTAGTATGGATACAGATGAAAAGTTTGGAAAAGGACTTTATTCTGCGGATGGCTTTGCTACGATTGATGATTCTAATGGATTAGTGATTGAAGATGGTGGAACTTTAACAAAGAGAACTACAAAAGGTATTGATATTTATGCTTTCTTTTATTTAAAAGACTTTGCTCTTTGTTTAAAAGATTATTTTGGATTAACTGGTTTTCCATCTTTAGTACCACGTTATGCATTAGGAAATTGGTGGAGTCGTAATATTAATTATGATGAGGAACAAGTAGAGGATTTGGTACAGAAATTTGATGATAATGATATTCCTCTATCTATTTTATTATTAAATAAAGATTGGCATAAACAAGACGAAAAGAATAAAAGATTTGCTGGATTTTCTTTTCAACCAGATCGTTTTCCAAAACCAGAAGCTATGGTTCAGTTTTTACATTCAAAAGGAATTCGTTTAGGGCTTACTTTAAATGGGTTTGATTCTATTTATGATTATGAGAATTATTATAGTAAAGTCATTGAATATCTTAGAGCAGATGAAAAGGGAAGAATTCCATTTCAAATGTTTGATTCGAAATTTATTGATGTTTATTTAAAGATTTTAATTCATCCACTTGATAATATGGGAATTGATTTTTATTTCTTAGATATAGAAGATATGAAACGACTGGATGATTTAAGATTATTACAGCACTATCATTTCTATGATATGAGACGTAATTTTAAACGTCGTCCAATGGTTTTATCTCGTAATACCAATTTAGCGCCACATCGTTATCCTGTTTTATATTCAGGAAAAACAATTGTCAGTTGGGATACGTTAAAGAAAGTTCCACTTTATAATGCCAGTGCTTCTAATATTGGGGTATCTTTCTGGAGTCATGATATTGGAGGATATTATAAAGGAATTGAAGATAATGAATTATATACTCGTTTTGTTCAACTAGGAACATTTAGTCCTATTTTAAAACTAGGTAGTGAAGCTGGTAAGTATTATAAAAGAGAACCTTGGCGTTGGAGTGTAAAAACTTATCGTATTGCCAAAGATTATTTGCAATTACGTCATCGTTTAATTCCATATTTATATGCTGAAAGTTATAAATATTCTAAGTATGGTATGCCGATTGTTCAACCGATTTATTATCAAATGCCAGAATTATATGATGATGATCTTTATAAAAATGAATATTTCTTTGGAACAGAGTTATTTGTTTGTCCAATTATCTCTAAAAAAGAATATTTAATGAATCGTGTGATTCATAAGTTTTATATGCCAAATGGTACTTGGTATGATTTTATGACAGGTAAGAAATTCCCTGGTGGTAAGAAATATGTATCTTTCTTTAAAGATGAAGATTATCCTGTATTTGCGAAATCTGGTTCGATTATTCCTTTTGGTACACATGAGAATATGAATGATACAACACCACCTAAGGATATGGAAATCCATATTTTCCCGGGTAAGAATAATCAATATAATTTATATGAAGATGATGGTGTCAGTGATTTATATCGTCAAGGATATTATTTATTAACGTCTATTGATTATAACTATTTACCAAATAACTATACTGTTATTATTCGTGCGATTGAAGGTAAAAGTGGAATTATTCCTGACAAAAGAAATTATAAAATTCGTTTTCGTAATACGAAACAAGCAGATGATGTGGTTGTATTCTTTAATGAAAACCAAATTAAATCAAATTCTTGGATTGAAGGAACAGATTTTATTGTCGAAGTAACAGATGTTCCTACGATTGGTCAATTAACGATTAATTGTAAGGGAAAAGATATTGAGATTGATGCCTTACGTTTAATTAATGATGATATTGAATCTATTATTAATGATTTACAAATTGAAACAGAAATGAAAGAGATTATTGATTCTATTTTATTTAGTAATTTACCAATTAAGAAAAAGAGAATTGAAATTCGTAAGTTAAGAAGAAAAGGATTAGAGAGAAAATTCGTTCGTTTATTCTTAAAATTACTTGAATATATTGAACAAATATAATATAATAAACGTGTTTTATGGAAAAACTATGAAGAAGAGTAGTAATAAATATGGAATGCAAAGAGAAGGTGTGGTTGGTGAAAACATCAGATGTCCATTTTATGAACTTGCTTTGGAGTTGTCTTATGACCGGTTCATACCGTTAACATGATGAAGTGCATAAAGTATTATGAATTAAGGTGGTACCGCGGTTATTCCGTCCTTAAACTAGTAATACTTTTTTATGTATAAAAGGAGGGATAAGTTGGAAGATATTATTTTATTTGTTTTTACATTTGTACTTGTATATGGAGTTTATGCTCTTATGATATTAAATAGTAAGAAGAGATTAGAAGCTTATAAAAGTAGTGTAGAAATGAGATTATTAGAAAATAAATATAAAGTAAATATTAAAAAGTTTCACTTTAAAACATTAGCACGTACAGTACTCGTTGTGAATACATTAGATATATGTATTACAGCAGCACTTGCTTGTTTATTTTCTAATTGGATATTACAAATTGTAGCAGGTTTTTTCATTTTATTATTTATGATTTTAATTAGTTATAGTATTTTAGGACATTATTTAAAGAGACAGGAAGGAAAGATGTAATATGTATGAAGCAAGAAAAGTAGAAGAAAAATGGCAAAAGTATTGGGATGAGAATGAAACGTTTAAAACGGATGTGTGGGATTTTTCTAAGCCTAAGTTTTATTGTTTAGATATGTTTCCATATCCATCAGGACAAGGTCTTCATGTAGGACATCCAGAAGGATATACTGCTACAGATATTATTTCTCGTTATAAACGTATGAAAGGGTTTAATGTACTTCATCCAATGGGATGGGATGCATTTGGACTTCCAGCAGAACAATATGCGATTAATACAGGAAATCATCCTGCAGGTTTTACAGAAAATAATATTCAAACATTTAAACGTCAGTTAAAAATGTTAGGTTTTTCTTATGATTGGAGTAAAGAAATATCAACAGCTGATCCTAAATTTTATAAATGGACACAATGGATATTTAAACAGTTATATGAAGATGGGTATGCGAAATGTGTTGATATGCCAGTTAATTGGTGTGAGGAATTAGGAACTGTACTTGCCAATGATGAAGTGATTGATGGTAAAAGTGAACGTGGAGGATATCCAGTTATTCGTAAGAATATGAGACAATGGGTATTAACCATTCCAAAATATGCAGAAAAATTATTAGAGGGATTAGAGAAGATCGATTGGCCAGAATCAACCAAAGAAATGCAGAAGAACTGGATTGGTAAATCTGTTGGTGCACATGTTGATTTTAAAATTGTAGGAACAGATCTTTCATTTACTGTCTTTACGACAAGACCAGATACGTTATTTGGAGCAACTTATTGTGTGATGGCTCCAGAACATGAATATGTAGATCAAATTACAACAGAAAAGCAAAAAGATGCAGTTGCTGCTTATAAGGTGGAATGTGCGAAAAAGTCTGACTTAGAGAGAACAGAATTAAATAAAGAAAAAACGGGCGTATTTACTGGGGCTTATGCAATTAATCCAGTAAATGGGAAAGAAATTCCAATTTGGATTAGTGATTATGTATTAGCAGGTTATGGTACAGGAGCGATTATGGCAGTACCTGCTCATGATACGAGAGATTATGAATTTGCGAAAAAGTTTGATATTCCAATTATTCAGGTTTTAGAAGGGGGAGATATCTCTAAAGAAGCTTTTACCGAAGATGGAATTCATATTCATTCTGAATTTTTAAATGGACTTGGTAAACAAGAAGCAATTGATCAAATGATTGCTTGGTTAGAAGAACATCATGTAGGTAAAAAACAAATTAATTACCACCTTCGTGATTGGATTTTTGCTCGTCAGAGATATTGGGGAGAACCAATTCCAATTGTTCATTTTGAAGATGGTAGTATGAAGGCGTTAGATGATTCTGAATTACCACTTGTTCTTCCAGAATTAGAAGATTATCGCCCAAGTAAGAATGGAGATTCACCACTTGAAAAAGCAACGGATTGGGTATATGTAACAAGAGATGGAAAGAAAGCGAAAAGAGAAACTTCTACCATGCCAGGAAGTGCAGGATCTAGTTGGTATTTCTTAAGGTATATTGATCCAAATAACGATCATGAGATTGCTGATAAAAAATTATTAGAACATTGGATGCCAGTCGATTTATATGTTGGTGGTCCAGAACATGCGGTAGGACATTTACTATATTCTAGATTTTGGAATCATTATCTATATGATAAAGGAATTGTTCCTGTAGAAGAACCATTCCAGAAATTACGTCATCAAGGAATGATTTTAGGATCAAATGGAGAAAAGATGAGTAAATCTCGTGGTAATGTGATTAATCCTGATGATATTGTAAAAGAATATGGAGCAGATACGCTTCGTGTTTATGAAATGTTTATGGGACCATTAGAAGCAAGTAAACCATGGGATACAAAAGGTGTAGAAGGAGCTAGAAGATTCTTAGATCGTGTTTATCGTTATTTTGCGGAAGAACATCACATTCGTGCAGAAGAAAATAAGAACTTAGAAAAAATATATCACGCTACCGTAAAAAAAGTAACCAATGATTATGAAACATTGAATTTTAATACTGCAATTAGTCAAATGATGATTTTTGTAAATGCGATTTATAAAGAAGAATTTATCCCAAAAGAATATGCTGAAGGATTTATGAAGTTATTAAGTCCTGTTGCTCCTCATATTGCAGAAGAAATTTGGCACGAATCATTAGGACATGAAGATACAATTACTTATGAAGCATGGCCAACTTATGATGAAAGTAAGTTAACAGAAGATACTTATACGATGGTTGTTCAAGTAAATGGTAAGGTAAGAGGAAAAATAGAAGTAAATACAAATGCTTCTAAAGAAGAAATGGAAAGTTTAGCTATGAGTATTGAAAATGTCAAAAAGAATGTCGAAGGAAAAGAAATTGTAAAAGTTATCACAATTCCTTCTAAATTAGTAAATATTGTAGTAAAATAGAAAGTATATGTTTTTTACATATACTTTTTACGTTTTATAAGAAGGGTGGGGTTTGATGGAACAAAAAGCAATTAAATTAAGTGAACGTTTTTTTGAAACAATGGTTGGTAGATATGCGCAAGCTTATCGTGAAACAGGAAATGTATTATCTTTGGTTGATACCATTTTAGAAGCAATTACAGAAAGTATTATGAATAGTGGGATTAGTTTAAAAATTAAACATGATTTTGAATGTTATTTTTTTGATAGTTCTAATATTCCGAATCGTTTAAAGATTTCTCAAACAGTCAAAGAAGATGGTATGACACCAATTTCATTTGAATTAAAAGAAGGTAGTAATCGTTTTCAAATTAGTGAAAAGAAAGTTATACTAGAAGTAAAGTGTGATAATATACTTCGTAAAGTAGAATATCAAGCAAAAAAGCCACAGGAATTAGTAGTAAAAGATTATTATATAAATGGAAAAAAGAAAGAAGCAAGAGATGTTACTGTTTCGACGTTTGATGCATATGGTTATGAGCAACATCGTCTCAATAAAACGATTGTTATTGCAAATGGTAAAACTAATTTAGAAAAAAAGAATCCAAAAACAATTTCAGAAGTAAGTGAGTGGTATCGTAATCCGGAACATCAAGAACAAGTGATCGTGACAGAATGTGAGATTTGTTCTAATGATGGAAAAGAAGAAATTAATCAAGTACAAACAAATATTTATTATTTAGAACCAAATGATATGCATCTATTAGATGATTTATATCATGGTAATGGATTATTAATGGAAGATGAGGAGTCTGATTATTACGATAGTATCAGTTACTTATTTCCTGATCATAAGATGAAAGAATTAAAAAAATAATTCTTTTTTTGTTTCTTGATACTTTATTAGAAATTGGATATAATAAATTTGAGGTTATAGTATGGAAACAGATTTATATCATTATGAACATGAATTATGGAATCAAGGAGTAGAATATATTGGGGGAGTAGATGAAGTAGGAAGAGGTCCTTTGATAGGACCTGTTGTAACTGCTTGTGTTGTACTTCCACATGACTTTTCACTACCAGGATTAACAGATTCTAAAAAGTTAACAGAAAAGAAAAGAGAAAAGTTTTACGATTATATTATGGAACATGCGATTGCAGTGGAAATAGGAATGGATTCTCCAGAGAGAATTGATGAGATTAATATATATCAAGCTTCGAAGGAAGCCATGATAAAAGCAATACATAAAGTAGAAGAAAAAATACCACTACAATATGTATTAACTGATGCGATGCCGATGGAATTAGATATTCCAGTATTATCTATTATTAAGGGGGATGCGAAAAGTATTACGATTGCTGCTGCAAGTGTTGTTGCGAAAGTAACAAGAGATCGTATGATGGTTGAATTAGATCAAAAATATCCACAGTATGGATTTAAAAGTCATAAGGGATACCCGACTAAAAAGCATTTAGAGGCACTTAAAACTTATGGATTGATAGAAGGGTATCGTAAGACTTATGGACCAGTAAAAGCGTTATTAGAGGAGGAAAAAGTATGAATCAAAACCCATGGCAAAAAGATTATATTGGAAGAAGAGATCCGAAAGTGATTCGTGAAGAAAATGCGACACGTAATTTTCAAAGACAAATGCAAAGAATTCATCAACAACCAGCACCAGAGGCAAAACCAGCCAATCATATCGAAGAAGAATTAAAAAATCGTCAAAGAGATATGAATATCTTAAGAAATAATCCTATGAATAGAAAGAATAGACCTTTTTAAGATGGAAGTAAAAACAATTGTTACTGGTGTGTTGGAAGAAAATTGTTATTTGTTAATATCAGATAAAAATGCGATCATCGTAGATCCAGGAGATCATTTTGAAATCATAAAAAATGCATATCAAAACTATCACATATCAGCTATTTTAATTACCCATCATCATTTTGATCACATAGGAGCATTACAACAAGTAAAAGAAGATACTCATGCCCAAGTGTTAGAATATCCTCATTTAGAAGAAAAACAGTATCAGATAGGTCCATTCTCTTTTGAAGTAATATTTACAAAAGGTCATTCTAAAGACTCTGTTACATATTATTTTAAAGAATACAATTGTATGTTTGTAGGAGATTTTATATTCCAAAATAGCATTGGTCGTATGGACTTAGAAGGTGGTAATGAAGAAGAAATGATCCAAAGTATTGAACGAATTAAAACATATCCATCTAATACTATATTATATCCAGGTCATGGTCCTTCAACTACATTACAAGAAGAAAAAGAACATAATATTTTTTTACACTAAAATCAGGAGGGAAAATGAAAGCATATATAGATATTGAAAATGCACATACACAAGATGTGGTTACTTATGAATGTCCGGTTTTAGAATTTGATGAGAAAAAAGAAATAAAATTTGATATCAGTCATTTAAAGGATAGTGAAGTAAAAACATTAATGCTTGCGATATCAGAAGAACCAGAGTTCAGTTATATTGATATAGAACTATTTTTTATTGATGATGATGAAAGACCATACTTTGGTCCAGATTATGATTTTTATATTGTAGATTCCATATTAGTTGGTAAATATATAAGGTAAACAAAAAGCGTAAATTACGCTTTTCTTTTCTTGTATGCATCACACATTGTTGCTTCTTTCTCATGCTCATTGGAACAATGACATACTTTAATTTCTTCTTTTTGACACATATCACTTTTTAAATCACAGTAATGACAATCATGTACATCACAACTAATTGTTTGTTTAGACATTATATCACCTCTGTTATAGTATGAACAAAAAATAAAAAAATCATACGACAAGCAGGAATATTCAATCTCAATGTGATATATAAATAGTAGAGAAGTTGACAAATACGTGGGTATTTGATATAACTTAGTCTTAGAAAAGGTGGAAGAATATGCAGAAAAAAAACTTAGTCATTGTGGAGTCTCCAAGTAAATCAAAAACAATTGAAAAATATTTAGGGAATGATTATCAAGTTGTCTCTAGTAAAGGGCATGTAAGAGATCTAGCAACTTCTGGTAAATATGGGTTAGGAGTTGATATAGAAGATCATTTTAAACCAAATTATGTCACAATTAAAGGTAAGAAAAAAGTGATTGATGAGTTAAAGAAAGATTGTAAGAATGCGAAATTTGTATATCTTGCAACCGACCCGGACCGTGAAGGAGAAGCAATTAGTTGGCATTTATATGATGTATTAGGATTAAAACCAGAACAATATGATCGTATTGTTTTTCATGAAATTACAAAACCAGCGATATTAGAAGCTTTAAAACATCCTCGTAAAATTGATCAAGATTTAGTAAACAGTCAAGAAACAAGAAGAATATTAGATCGTATTATTGGATTCCGTTTATCTAAATTTATTCAATCAAAAACGAGTGGTTCTTCTGCCGGTAGAGTACAAAGTGTTGCTTTAAAATTAATTGTCGATCGTGAACGTGAAATAGAAAACTTTCAAAAAGAAGAATACTGGACAATTACTGCTTCTTTTGATGGGTTTGATGCTGATTTATTCGAATATAATCATAAAGAAATTGAAGTAAAAACAGAACAAGAAGCAGATCATATCTTAGAAGTACTAAAACCAACATTTCAAATTGAAAGTATTGAAAAGAAGAAAAAGAATAAAAAGTCAAAACCTCCATTTATTACAAGTACTTTACAACAAGACGCTTCTAATAAATTAGGATTTACTGCCAAAAAGACAATGAGTATTGCTCAAAAGTTATATGAAGGAATTGACCTTGGTAGTGAAACAGTGGGTCTTATTAGTTATATGCGTACC
The DNA here is from genome assembly GCA_949288035.1 of uncultured Mycoplasmatota bacterium. GTDB lineage: Bacteria > Bacillota_I > Bacilli_A > RF39 > UBA660 > UMGS2016. The sequence goes on along the minus strand of CASEIJ010000007.1, from coordinate 5,085 downwards.
GATTCTATCCGCCTTAGTGATGAATTTGTAAAAAGTGCTTATGGTTATATTAAAGCCACTTATGGAGAAGAATATATTGGTACTGTAAAACATACAAGAAAAAAAGAAAATGTCCAAGATGCTCACGAAGCAATTCGTCCAACCAGTGTGAATCGTACTCCTGAAAGTGTCAAACAATATTTAACCAATGATGAATATAAACTATATCGTATGATTTATTATCGTGCTCTAGCATCTCTTATGAAAGATGCGAAAACAGAAAATACAACGGTAATTTTAGATAATGAAAATTATCAATTCAAAGCAACTGGCCAGACTATTGTCTTTGATGGATACTTACATATTTATCAAGATTATGAAGATGCCAAAGAAACCGTACTTCCTGAATTTGATAAGAAAAAAGAACCAACCCTTGAATCAAAAGATATCAAAAAAGAACAACACTTTACAAAACCAAAACCACGTTATACAGAAGCCAAATTAATTAAAGAAATGGAAGAGTTGGGAATTGGTAGACCTAGTACTTATGCAACAATTCTAGATAATATTAAAACGCGTGGTTATGTGATTATGCAAGAAAAAAAGTTTGTTCCAACTGAAATCGGGATGGAAGTAACAGATAAATTACAACAGAGTTTTTCTCATTTAATTAATGTAAAATATACAGCGAAAATGGAAGAAGATTTAGATAAAATTGCCGATGGTAAAAAAGTTTGGTATTTAACATTAGATAAATTTTATAAAGAATTTGAACCATCTTTAAAAGAAGCTTTTGAAACAGTTGCGAAAAAAGAACCAGAAAAAACTGGTGAGAAATGTCCGAATTGTGGCAGTGATTTAGTCATACGTAAAGGACGATATGGACAATTTGTCGCATGTAGTAATTATCCAACATGTAAATATATTAAACAAGAAAAGAAAGAAGAAATTGAAATTTGCAATTGTCCAAATTGCGATGGAAAGATTATTGAAAAGAAAAGTCGCAAAGGAAAATTATTCTATGGTTGTAACAATTATCCTAAATGTAAAACAGCATTCTGGGATAAACCAATTGGAGAGAAATGTCCAAAATGTGGTGAAATGTTAGTTGAGACAAAGAAAAAAGTGATTAAGTGTAGTGCTTGTGACTATGTAAAATAATATATAAAAACATTCGTTATCAGGAAAGATGTGTATTTAAGGTGAAAATACGAATACTGCTGATGATTTACAGTAGGAAATAAAAGAGAATCCATATACCATCATTTAATTTAGGAAATAGTGGAAAAACCACTATTTTTGTTTTCAAACAATCAAAAATATAATATAATCGTGGTAGGGGGAAATAATATGGATGTAAGAATGTGGGTTATGGAAAGTTTTAGTGATGAAAAGTTTCAAGTGATGGATGATGTAGAATTATTTGAATTATTATGTAATATTGCAACAGGAGCTCATAATTATTTTCAATATTGTGATGTAACAGATTTAGATAAATTTATTGAATTAAAGATTATTGGTTTAGAACTAGAAAAATTATGGCAGTTATCAGGTAAGTTAGAATATGTTTTTTGTTATTACTTATCTTTTTTACCAGCTGTATTTAAAGAGGATCAAATACATGCGAATTTGACGCTTGATCAACCAGTACCATTTGTAGAAAATTTTGATCAGTTTATAGAACAATTTGATTTATCAAATGAGGAACTTGTACAAAATATGACACCTTTTCGTATCGCACTTTTAAAACATGAATTACGTAATCAGTTTGTACTGCGATATAATGAAGAATGTAAGAAAGAAGGGTATCAAGATTTTCTTTCTCATGAACCAACATTAAAGCAAAAAGAGATTATGAGTGAACAAGAAATGGTTTTTGTGTATGATATATATTATGGGGTGAGAGAAGATTCTTCGGCCTTTCATTATCCTATTTTTTTAAAAAATGAAAATCGTTATATTTATCAAGATCAACAGGTGTTGAAAGAGTTTTATGATATTCCAAATTTAAATAGATATTTAGTGGAGCTATTTCCGAATTCTTTTTCTAAAGTAACTATCATTCCATATCAAGATTATGAGGATAAAAGAGAAGAGGATTATGTTTATATTATGCCACTTATGGATATTGTAAGAGAAATGCAAAGAGGGGGTTCACGTAATATAGAAATGAACTGGGATGAAAAATGGGATATTTTAATGCAGATTCAAAGTTTTTTATCGAGAATTAACGATGAAGATATGATTATGGTAAATGATTTATTGGGTTTTGCAGAATTGTTTGCTACCTGTTATAGATATTTGTATGATTTATATGTGGATTTTGAACTGGATCAGAAGCAAATGCGATTGATACCTAAAAATTAAAAGTGCTAGGCACTTTTTTCTTTGTTTTATGGAAAAGTAAGAAAAAAACGTGTTATAATATCTATGTTGTAAAAAGAAAGGACGATTGGATGAAAACGCTATATAAAGATCAAGTAAAACATGTTGCCAAATTAGCGCGTCTTCGTTTAGATGAGAATGAAGTTGATAAATATGAAGTCGCATTAAATCAAATATTAGAAGAAATTGAAAAGATTGAGAATGTAGAACTTAAGACAAATCGAGAGTTGATTGCTCCAACTACAAATCATGATTTATTTTTTCAAGATACGATAAAAGATGAATTAGAAAGAAAGACTGTATTAGAAGCATGTGGTGTAGATGATACCCATGAGTATATAGAAGTACCAAAGGTGATTGCTGATGAAGAGAACTAATTATTTAGAGAAAAGTTTTAAAGAGTTAAATGAATTATTAAAGAAAAAAGAGATTACACCAACTATGCTTGTTGAAGAAGCATTTACGCGTATTGAAGAAAGTGATTTAAATGCTTTTATTACTTTAAATAAAGAAGAGGCTTTGAAAGAAGCAAAAGAGTTAGAGAGTATGGAAGTAGATAATGTGTTATTTGGACTTCCAATTGCAATCAAAGATAATATTACAGCGAAAGATTTAAGAACGACTTGTGCTTCTCATATGTTAGAAGAGTTTGTACCAGTATATGATGCCACTGTGGTATCAAAATTAAAGAAAAAACACATGATTATTATTGGTAAAACGAATATGGATGAGTTTGCGATGGGGTCTACTGGGGAGACGAGTTATTTTGGAGATATTTTAAATCCATGGAATAAGAAGTTAGTACCAGGTGGAAGTAGTAGTGGAAGTGCTGCGAGTGTGAGTGCCAGATTAGTAACATCTGCTCTTGGTAGTGATACTGGGGGAAGTATTCGTCAACCTTCTAGTTTTTGTGGAATTGTTGGATTAAAACCAACTTATGGTAGAGTGAGTCGTTATGGGTTAATTGCCTTTGGTTCTAGTTTAGATCAGATTGGACCAATGACAAAGAATGTAGAAGATAATGCGATTTTATTGAATGCGATTGCTGGTGTCGATGAGAATGATTATACTTCAAAAGATTTAGAAGATGATTTTACTTCTTATTTGGGACGTGATATTAGAGATTTAAAGATTGCGGTTCCGACTTATTTTATGAGTGATAAAGTAGATGAGGAAGTACGTGAAAAGGTATTGGAAGTAGTTCATCATTTAATGAAACAAGGATGTATTGTTGATGAGATTGAACTTCCTTATTTAGAGTATGCGATTCCTCTTTATCAGATTATTGGATTAGGAGAGGCTAGTAGTAATTTAGCGCGTTATGATGGGGTGAAATACGGTTATAAGACGAAAGAATATGATAGTTTAGAAGATATGTATGAGAAGACGAGAAGTGAAGGATTTGGAGAAGAAGTAAAGAGACGTATTATGATTGGAACGTTTATGTTAAGTGGCGAAAATGCGAACCAATATTATCATAAAGCATTAAAAGTAAGAGAAATGTTAACGGATGGATTTAGAAAGGCATTTGAGAAATATGATTTAATCATTGGACCTACGAATACGAATGTTGCATATCCATTGGGACAAAAGGGTGATGATGCTTTAAAGAGTTTCTATGACGATATTTTAACGATTCCAGTGAATATGGCAGGACTTCCAGCGATGAGTTTACCAATTGGTTTTACGAAAGAGCATTTGCCAATTGGACTTCATATTATTGCTTCTTATTTTGAGGAAGGTAAGATTTATACCCTTGCTTCTTATTTGGAAAAAGAGTTGAATCTTTCATTAAATCCAGAGAAAAAGGAGGAAGAGACATGCTAGTACCGACAATTGGAATTGAAGTACACGTTGAGTTAAAGAGTAAAGCAAAGGTGTATTCAACGGCGAAGAATGAGTTTAGTTATGAACCAAATACCAATGTTACTTTAATTGATTTAGGGTATCCAGGAACACTTCCAAAACTCAACCGTACGGTTGTAGATATGGCTTTAAGAGCTGCTTTAGCGCTTCGTTGTGAGATTAGTAAAGATATGCATTTTGATCGTAAGAACTACTTTTATCCTGATTTACCAAAGGGATATCAAATTACGCAGAGTATGACACCAATTGGTCATGATGGATATTTAGAAATTGAAGTAGATGGTAAGAAGAAACAAATTGGAATTGAGAGAATTCATATTGAAGAGGATACTTGTAAGAGTATTCATAGTGATCATGGAACACTTCTTAACTTTAACCGTGCTGGAGTACCACTTGTTGAGATTGTATCAAAACCAGTGATTGAAACACCAGAAGAAGCAGTTTTATACTTAGAAAAATTAAGAGAGACACTTCTTTATTTAGGAATTAGTGATGTGAAGATTGAAGAGGGAAGTATGCGTTGTGATGCGAATATTTCTCTACGTGAAGAACATACTGATTCTTTTGGTACGAAGTGTGAGATTAAAAATATTGGATCGATTCACAATGTTGGAGTAAGTCTTCATTATGAAGAGAAACGTCAACGTGAGATATTAGAAAATGGAGGAGAAATTCTTCATGAAGAGACAAGACGTTTTGATGATAAAACAGGGAAAACGATTTTGATGCGTACCAAGGAAACAGGAAATGACTATCGTTATTTTCCAGAACCTGATTTACCAATGATTCATTTAAGTGAAGAAGAAATAGAAAAGGCAAAAAAGTCATTACCTGTTATGCCAGATGAATTAAGAG
>CASEIJ010000006.1 GCA_949288035.1 uncultured Mycoplasmatota bacterium | reverse complement strand
TGCAGGAGGTAAGAAAACATTCCAAGTAAAAGTATATTGGGATCCTAATGTAGATTTCAGTGATACAAATATGCAAAAAGAAATAGAAATCACATTAACATACGAACAGATCTAACAACAGATGAAACATGCTTCAAAACAGATGGAACTCATACTATTACAGGATATTTATGTAGTGATACTGTTTCTGATGTCGTTATTCCGAGTACAATTGATGGAAATACTATAACAACGATAGGTAAAGCTGCTTTTCAAAAGATGAATTTAACGAGTGTAGTCATTCCAGAATCAATTACAACAATTGGTGCATATGCTTTTTATGATAATGTGTTAACTAGTGTTACGATTCCTGATAGTGTAACAATTTTAGATATGGGTGTTTTTGAAAAAAATCAATTAACAAGTGTAATTCTTCCTTCTCATTTAACAGCAATATATGATGAGGCATTTAGCCACAATAAATTGACATCTGTTGAAATACCAGCTAGTGTTGAGTCAATAGGAAGTATGGCGTTTCAAGAAAATCAGATTAATACTTTGATTCTTCATGATGGTTTGTTAGAAATACAAGATTTGGCTTTTAACAATAATTTATTAACTACATTAGTGATTCCGGATAGTGTTACTACGATTGGTGGAGATGCATTTTCTTATAATCAATTAACTATAGTGACTATTGGTAGAAATGTAACTGATATAGGTTCTAATGCTTTTTGGAAATATTCAGACACTAATCCTAATTTAACAACAATTATTAATAAGACCGGACGTCCTTTTAGATGGGGTGATATTACAGGGGGTTCTTATGTAGATGAAATGGTTACGGGAACAACATCTAATGGCATTCAAATTATTGTATGATAAATAAAAGTCAAGGGTTTAGTTTATTTACCCTTGCTTTTTTTACTATTATTAGCACTCACCTCTTGACAGTGCTAATATATTGTGTTATACTTTGATTGTATCTGGAATAGAACAGAAAGAGGGGGATAATATGAATGGACAAAATCCGTATGAAGAAAATTTACAGAAACCACTAGAAAAATATGGACGTGATATTGTTCAAGCTGTGAAAGATAATAAAATTGATCCAGTGATTGGACGTGATGAAGAGATTCGTAGTATTACCCGTATTTTATCTAGAAAAACAAAGAATAACCCTGTATTGATCGGGGAGCCAGGAGTTGGTAAAACGGCCATTGTAGAAGGACTTGCAGAACGTATTGTGAAAGGGGATGTTCCTGATAGTTTAAAAAATAAGACAATTTGGGAACTTGATTTAGGTGCTTTAATTGCAGGGGCAAAATACCGTGGTGAGTTTGAGGAACGTTTAAAAGCTGTTTTAAAAGAAATTAAAGATTCTGATGGTTCTATCATTTTATTTATTGATGAAATTCATATGATTGTAGGTGCTGGTGCTTTAGAAGGTGCTATGGATGCTGGTAATATGTTAAAGCCAATGTTAGCACGTGGAGAAATTCATTGTATTGGTGCAACAACATTAAATGAATATCGTAAGTATATAGAAAAAGATGGAGCATTGGAAAGACGTTTCCAAAAAGTTATGGTAAGTGAACCAACTGTTATGGATACATTAACAATTCTTCGTGGTTTAAAACAACGTTTTGAAGTATATCATGGAGTTACGATTAAAGATAGTGCTTTAGTAGCTGCGGCTACCTTATCTGATCGTTATATTACAGATCGTTTTTTACCAGATAAAGCGATTGATTTAGTGGATGAAGCATGTGCAACAATTAAAGTTCAAATTGATTCTGTACCAATTCCACTGGATAAATTAACACGTGAGATTATGCAATTAGAAATAGAGTTACAAAGTTTGAAAAAAGAAAAAGATGAACTTAGTAAAGAACGTGTCTCTAAAATTAAGGAAAAAATATCTAAATTAAAAGAACAAGAAGCGAAATTACGTGCTGATTGGGAAAGTGAAAAGAAGATTAATGAGGAAATTCGTTCTACGAAAGATAAATTACAACGTGCTCGTTTTGATTTAGAACAAGCTGAAAATCGTTATGATTTAGAAACTGCTGCAAGATTACGTCATGGTGAGATTCCAAAATTGGAACAACAATTAGAAGAACTACATAAGAAAGATGAATCTTCTATTTTAAGTGATGTCGTTCGTGATGAAGATATTGCTGCCATTATTTCTAAATGGACCAATATTCCGGTTCAAAAATTAGTTGGTGGAGAAAAAGAGAAGTTATTACATTTAGAAGAAAATATGAAAAAACGTGTCAAAGGACAAGATGAAGCCATTAAACTAGTGAGTGAAGCAATTATTCGTGCTCGTGCTGGAATTAAAGATCCAAAACGTCCAATTGGTTCATTTATTTTCTTAGGTCCTACTGGAGTAGGTAAAACGGAAGTTGCTCGTACGCTTGCTTATGAATTATTTGATGATGAAAGGCATATGATTCGTATTGATATGAGTGAATATATGGAAGCACATTCTGTTTCTCGTTTAGTAGGTGCTCCTCCAGGATATGTTGGATATGATGAAGGGGGTCAATTAACAGAAGCAGTAAGAAGAAATCCGTATAGTATTGTATTATTTGATGAGATTGAAAAAGCACATCGTGATGTATTTAATATTTTATTACAAATATTAGATGATGGTCGTATTACTGATTCTCAAGGACGTACAGTTGATTTTAAAAATACGATTATTATTATGACTTCTAATATTGGTAGTGAATATATTTTGGAAAATCATGAGAATGCAAATGAAATGGTTATGAATGAACTAAGACATACATTTAAACCAGAGTTCTTAAATCGTATTGATGAGATTATTATGTTCAAATCACTTTCTAAAGATGTTGTCTATGAAGTGTTAGATAAGATTATCAAAGAGATTGAGATGAGACTTTCTGATAAAAAAATTACCTTAAAATTAACAGAAGATGCGAAAAAGTATATCATTGATCATTCTTATGATGAAAACTATGGAGCTAGACCAATTAAACGTTATGTAACACGTAATCTAGAAACGATTTTAGCAAGTGCTATTATCGAAGATAAAATTAAATTTGGTAGTCAAGTAACGGTTGATGTGAAAGATGATCAATTCATTTTAGAGTAAGATTTTCTTACTCCTTTTTTATTGAAAAATACTTCAGTGATATGATAAAATATGAATATGAATGGGGGAAGTAGTTCCATGGAAAAATATATACCTGATGTTTATCAAAAAAGCATTTATACAATAGATTATCACAAACTAAAAGATAGTGGGATCCGCTTTCTTTTATTTGATTTAGATAATACGTTATCTCCAGTAGGAGAGGATCAACCTACTGATAAATTAAAAAATTTTATAGAAGAGTTAAAACAAGAATTTGAGATTCTTATTTTCTCTAATAGTCCACGTAAAAGGGTGATGTCATTTGCCGAAGTATTAGATTTAGAAGCTGTTTATTTCGCTTGTAAACCAATGCGTTCTAAATTTGATATGGTCATGCGTGAATATAAGTTACAAGAAAATGAAGTAGCTATTATTGGGGATCAGATATTAACAGATGTAGTGGGAGGAAACAAAGTTGGAATTACAACAGTCTTAGTAAATCCAATCAGTACAAAAGATAGTATTTTTACAAAATGGAATCGTCATAAAGAAGATAAAATCATTAAGAAATTAAGAGATCGT
>CASEIJ010000005.1 GCA_949288035.1 uncultured Mycoplasmatota bacterium | reverse complement strand
ATACTTGATAATACCGCATCCAAATCTCCCTGATTTTCTACAACAACATCATATGTTGCACTTGCTCCTGGTTGTTGTAATTCAACACCTAAATTTAAAGTTGTAAGATTTGTAATTTCTTTTCTCGTTGTAGTAGCATTCGTCATTTCTTTTTCTTCAGCACTTGTAAATAGGATCTTCCAGTTAGATGTAATCTGGGCTGTTCCATTGATATCTAATTGTTGACTTAATACTGCATACCCGATTCCTAACATCAAAAATGCCGCAACAAATATCGTTCTGATTAAAAAATGATGTGCTTTTAATTTATGACTTCTTCTCATCTTTACTACTCCTTATCTTTCTTTTATCTTATCATAATTTTCTATTATTTCATATAGATTTTCTAAATGTTTTACACTACATATTTTTACTTTATTTGCTAAGCGCAAAAAAGTTGTTCCCATGTTGAAAACAACTTTTTGAATCTTTTAAAATCAGTTAAATTGTAAAATGGGTATGAGAAATATAGAATATTATTTACTAAATACCCACTTGTTAACTGATAGCTAACATATTTATTATTTCTCATATCTATCACCTAGTCTCCTACTGTTTACATTTTATCACATTTTTTGATAAATGAAAAAGGAATTTATGATTCCTTTACAGTAATGTTATTAATAGAGGGATCAGTTAGGTGTTCACTTCCAATATAGATAAGGAGGTGACAGTTTATGAGATATGAAAGAAAAATAATCAAACAACTAATACATCTTATGTGGTTTCTTCTCATTCTCCTATTCTTAATTATAATAAAAAACACCTAGCATAAGCTAAGTGCACCAATGAAAGATGGACACTTAGTAAGCATCCCTCTTTCATTATATGATAATTATATATGATTGTAAATAAAAAGTATTCATGAAAATGCTTTTAACGTAATTTATCAATTTGATGTTGGTAATCATCATGGTTTGTAATAAAACTACCAGATACTAAAATATCAGCACCAATACATTGTTCTTTTGTCTTTTCATTAATTCCACCATCTACTTCAATCATGTAGTGATATTGTTTTTCTTTTCTAATTCTATCTAAGAATTGTATTTTATCACTTGCATTTTCTAAAAATGTTTGTCCACCTGCTCCTGGTTCTACACTCATGACTAATACTAAATCTATTTCATTTAAATATGGTATTAAAAATGATACAGGTGTATCTGGTTTTAATGATATACCTACTTTTATATTCTTTTCATGTATCATATGAATTAACTTTTCTATTTTGGTATTTACTTCTACATGAAATGTAATATATTCTGGTTTTAAAGCTACGTAATGTTCCAAGTAAGCTGGTACATCTTCTACCATCAAATGAATGTCTAATGGCTTTAAAAGATAGTTTTTAAGAGGGATATAATCAGCTGTTTTATGAGATACAAATTGACCATCCATTACATCTAAATGAATATAATCTGTATCTGTATGATTTATTTTTTCTAAACAATCATGAATATGATCTTGAATTGATAAAATACTGGTTGCTATTTTCATACATCACCTCGTATAAATTGAATATAATTTTCATATCTAGATTTTAAAATAGTACCATCCTCTACTTTATCTTTCACCATACAATGATCTTCTTTATCATGCATACAATCTTTATACTTACAATACTCTTTATACATTTCAAACTCTTTAAATTGATCTCTAATACTTGCTTTATCCATTTCGAAGTCCAATGCCGAAAAACCTGGTGTATCAGCAACTAATCCTCCAAACAATGGAATTAATTCAACATGTCTTGTCGTATGTTTTCCTCTTCCTAAAGCATAAGAAATTTCTGATGTTTTTAATTGTAATTGTGCATCTAAATGATTTAAAAGCGTTGATTTCCCTGCCCCACTTTGTCCAGTAAAAACAGTCATCTTATCTTGAAATATATGTTTAATTTGTTCTAAATCAGTGTTGCGATATACTTGATAACCAATTTTTTTATAATAAGTCATAATCTTATCTATTTCATGTATTTCTTCTTCTGTTAATAAATCTAATTTTGTAAAACAAATAATTGGCTCAATACAATTATATTCAATCATTGTAATTAATTTATCTAATAAATATGAAGAAAAATTAGGATGTTTTACACTTGTTAAAATCATAACTTGTGAAATATTAGAAACAGGTGGTCTTTTTAATTCATTCTTTCTTGGTAATATTTCTAAAATATAATTATTTTCATCATCAAATAAGACTTCATCACCTACAAGTGGTATGATTTTCATATTACGAAATTTACCACGACATTTACAAACAAAGACATTTCCTGTCTTTGTTTGTACTGTATAATCATTACTAATATTTTTTATAATTCTTCCTTGCATAAATATTCCTATTCTATTGGTGCCGTACTTTCTGGAGATGAAGGTGTTTCTTCTTCTTTATCTGGTGTAAGAGATGGTGTAGGAGTTTCCACTACTTCTGGTTTTTTAGATACTGTGACTGTTAATGGAACACTAGTATTTACTTTTGTACCAGCAGGTCTACTTTGAGATAATATCATATTTGGTTCTACATCATCGGTTTCACGATAATTTTTCTCTACTGTAACTCCATGTTTACTAGCCCATGCTTCTACTTGACTAATCGTATAATTTTCACCAATAAAATCAGGATATTCTGCATAAAATTCAGGAACATAAAGAGTAATATGATCTCCTTTTTCTAATTCTTCCCCAGCTTTTACACTTTGATCTACAATGGTACCAGCTTTTACAGAAGTATCAGATTCAGCATATTCCCTAGTCTCTCTTTCAACCGTAATATCAGAAGCTTTTAACATAGCTTCTACTTCATAATAATTCATACCTGTATAATCTTCTATTTCTACTTTATTCGTACCAGTTGACACATATAATTGAATTTTCGTTCCTTTTTTAACACTTCTACCTTCTTCAGGATTTGTCTTAATAACTCTTCCTTTTTTGATTTTATCATTTGCTTGTTTAATATCTTTAGAAGTTACTTCTAATCCAACATCTTCTAATTTTTCTTTGGCTTTTTCTACAGTCATTTTACTAACATCTGGTACCTTTACTTCTTTTCCACCTGTAATTTTAGGAATCAAGAAGAAAATAGCAATAAATACAATGACTAATGTTGCGAAAATACTACCAGCTATCATTAATCCCGTATTTAATTTTTTTTCTTTCTTGTCTTTTTTACGTTTACTACGACTTTCCTCTTCATTTTCTAATTCATCTAAAAGTCCTTTATTTAATTCTTCACGAGATAATTTCTTCGTTTCTTCTAACTCATTTTCAGGATATGCATATACCCATTTTTCTTCATCTTCACGATCCTTAGATAATACTGTTTTTAAATCATCATGCATCTCACGAGCTGAATCATAACGATTTTTAGGATTCTTCGCACATGCTCTTAAGATCACATTTTCAACACTTTGTGGAATGTCTTCGTTGTATTTTCTAACACTTGGAATTGGTGTTTTCATTTGTTTAATTGCAATTTCAACGGCATTATCCCCTTTAAATGGAACTCTACCTGTTAATAATTCAAACATTAATATACCTAATGAATAAATATCACTCTTAACCGTTGCTCCATTTCCATTTGCTTGTTCTGGAGGTAAATAATGAACAGACCCCATAATTGAATTCGTCTCTGTCAATTCATGATTATTTAAAGCAGTAGCAATTCCAAAGTCTGTAATTTTTACCATACCATTATCTAAAATTAATACATTTTGTGGTTTAATATCACGATGAATAATATAACTATCATGTGCATGAGCAATCGCACTAGTAAGTTGTAACATAATATCGACAACTTCTGGTAAAGTAAGCGCTCCACGTTTTTTAATTAAACTTTTTAATGTCTTACCCTCTACATATTCCATAACAATAAAATATTCTCCATTATCTTCTCCAACATCATATAACTCTACAATATTCGGATGGTTTAAACTAGAAGCACTAATTGCTTCTCTTTGAAACTTTTTAACAAACTTCTCATCACCAGCTAAATCACCACGTAATATTTTTACAGCTACATCACGATCTAAAATGGTATCATGAGCCAAGTAGACATTAGCCATACCACCTTCACCAATTAAACGAATAATTTGATAACGATCATTTATCTTTTGCCCTCTTGCAATCATTACTGAACACCTCTTTTCAAATACGCAACAGAAATATTATCATTTCCACCACGATTATTACTTTTATGAATTAATTTTCTAACCATATCTTGGGCATCTAACTTTTCATTTAATACTCTTTCAATTTGTTCAAATTCTAACATATTTGTAAGTCCATCACTACAAAGTAATATTCCTTCCACATCTGTTTCCACATCAAATATATCCATCTCAACCGTTGTTGTCGCTCCCAATGCTCTCATTAAAACATTCTTACGAGGATGTTCTTTTGCTTCCTCTTCAGTTAATTCCCCACTCTTTACAAGTAAATTAACCAATGTATGATCATTTGTAATTTTATGAATCTTACCATGTTTCAAAACAAAACCACTAGAATCTCCAATATTACCAAACAATAAATATTCTGGAGTTAGAAGTGCAACTACAATCGTTGTTCCCATACCCTTTGATTCTGGATTTTCTTCTGTATAAGCATATATCTTCTCATTTGCTTCTGATACAGCTTGTTTTAAAAAATTAATCGCTTCTTCTTTTGTTCCTACAGAAATTTTATCTTGAAAACTTTTTGTCAAATGATTAATCGTAATACTACTGGCAATTTCACCTGCACGATGTCCCCCCATACCATCTGCAACTGCAAGTAAACATTCTAGTGATTCATTCATGACAATTGCTACAGAATCTTCATTATGATCTCTAACCTTTCCTGGATCCGTTAAACAAAAATAATCCACATTATCCCTCCTCATAATTAGAACGAAGTTGTCCACAAGCCGCCTGTACTTTACTACCAAACTCTCTTCTAATTGTTGCTTGAATATGATTCTTCTTCAGTATATCTAAGAAGTTCAATATTCGTTCTTGACGACTCTTTTTATATTCAAAATGACTTGTCTCATTATATGGAATTAAATTCACATAACAATTCATTCCTTTTAATAAATGTGCTAATTCCAATGCACACTCATCTGTATCATTCACATCTTGTAATAAAATATATTCAAATGTCAGTCTTCGATGTGTCACATCAATATACTTTTTTAATACTGGCATTAACTTTTCTAATGGATAAGCTCTATTTATCTTCATCAATTTACTTCTTAATTCATTATTTGGAGCATGAAGACTAATTGCTAAATTCACTTGATTTTCATCTTTCATAAACTGTTCTATTTTAGGAACAATCCCACAAGTAGATACTGTAATATGTCTAGCTCCAATCGCAAATCCTTTTGGATGATTTAAAATACGGATAAAAGAAATGACATGATCATAATTATCAAATGGTTCTCCAATTCCCATTAAAACAACATGACTAATTCTTTTCCCAAAATCTTGTTCTATTTGTAATACTTGTTCTACCATCTCTGCAGTTTCCAAATTACGTACTTTTTTTAATCTTCCACTCTCACAAAAAGCACATCCCATATTACAACCCACTTGACTAGAAACACATAAACTATTTCCATAATCGTGATTCATTAACACCGCTTCTATTTTATTACCATCAGAAAGCTCAAATAAATATTTATGAACATCGACATCATCTTGTCTTTCTAACATCGTTAATTTACCAAAATAAAAATCTTCTTTTAACTTCGTAATCACATCTTTTTTAACATTACGCATCTCATCAAAAGAAGTTACTCGCTTCTCATAAAGCCACTCATAAATTTGTGTTGCTTTAAACTTCTTCTCCCCTAGGGCTAAAAAATACTGTTCTAAATTTTCATGTGTCATTCCATATATATCTTTCATACTAACACCCTGTATAACATTATATCAGAATTTAAGAAAAAAATATATATCATCTTAAGCTTTATTATTTTTCACCCACCTGAAATAATAGATTACTAATTGATATTTAACCCACAAAAAAAATCTATTCACATAGATGTTTTAGTATTCCTTACTTTTTTTATTTTTTTTACAAACTTTTGCACTAAATATGGTCTAGCGTATTCTTCTGCAAAACAAAGTATACTATCTTTATATCTATCATAAGCTTCTTGATATTCACCACATTCAATTTTATAAACACAATATTTTATAATATTGTGATAAATTTCATCATAGACCGTATTACTTTGTACCATCTGATCAATTGCTTCTACAATGATAGGTGCAACTTGATAGTAGTAATTTATATCAGAAGTTGCTACAAATTGATCACGAAACCATCTTAACATTGTCAATTCATAACAGTTATCATCAAACACTTTTGGCATTTTTTTCATACATGCCGTTGTTAAATAACAAGAAATATCAGTTTTAGTTGATTCTCCAGCAGCATCGTGTTCAACAATAGAACCTTTTCCAGTATATCTGTATTAATATTAATATGAATTGCCGAATGATCAGGCTCTGAAGGATTTTTATCATATACTGAGAAAGAAGAATTTGTATCATTTCCTGTCATTTTTGAATAATGTCCATCCTCATGTTGATATCCATATTTATCTTTTCCTGACATATCTATACCTCTTTTCTTTTTAACTTTTCTTGTAACATAAATTCAAAAGCATAAAATTCATTACTAATATGGTCTGTCAAAGTAGAAAAATTATTATTTAAATTTAATAAATAAATCATATGTTCTATTTCTTTTAGAATGTTAAAATTCATTGTTTCAATATGATTATTTTCTAACATATCTATCCACTGTAATATATTAGATTTCATAAATATAAGATCAACGTTCTTTAAGACATATTGATTTGTTTCTTGTAGTTGTATCAAATCTTGCACTATATTATCTAAGTGTTTTCTCATATCTTAATATCCCTTCTACAACAAGCATAACATAAGATTCTTTATTGTCAACAAAAAAAGAACAGTATTTCTGTTCTAGTTTACAATTGTGCAATAATGCATAAACATAAGAAGACAGCACCTAATACAGCTGTAGCTCTTGTAATAAATAGCTCTCCTCCACGTTCTTTTCTGTTTTGAAATAGATTCTCACTTCCACCAGTCATAATCTGAGCTGCATCCTCAGCCTTACCACTTTGTAAAAGGACAATCGCAATTAATAAAATTGATACAATTAAAATAGCAATTTCCATATTCTTCGCTCCTTTGTGTCTTTAATAAGATATCACATTCTTCAAAATATTTCAAGTGTTATTGTAAATGAATACTATCTACTTTGCCAATATTTTTATAAGTAATAGTAATACCGTATGCACTATATTGTACTTGTTGTTGATTCATAAATGATAATAAATCGTATGTCACTTCTGTTATTTGATTATCTTTTTCTTTGGTTGTAATCGTAATTTTACCTTTGGCATTACTGTGACTATTGTGATAGATCGCAATAAATTTCTTTAAATTGATGGTATATGTTTTTAAAATACTTCCATCTTTATAATTGGTTGTAGCTTCCAAGGTCGCATCTTCTAACATACGATATGTCATATCTGGTTTTAATGTCATCTCAATAAATTCTTCTTGAGATGTTTCTAATCTTCCTTCGCTTCTTTGATAAACGATTCCATTATCGATAAAATAACTCGTTTTATTTAATTTATCTTCAAATTCTTCTTGATAATTATAACGTCTACCTACTAACTCTCTTGTTTGTAACTGATTCGTCGTAATATCTGCAAAGGTTAAATTGGTTGTAAATTCATAATTATCCATATCGCGATAGATTTCTAAAGAACTTTTCTTTTCTTGTTCTACTTCTTTTAATGGTGTTTGCTTTGGTGCTTGTCTTAAACCTCCTGCAATCACGAATAAAAATATAAACCAAAAAACAAGAATAATCATAGCTCGATAACGTTTATTAGACCATGCTTCTTTTAACATTCTCCAAAAAGAAAATTTTTCTTCTTCTTCCATTTTTTGTAATTGTTCTTGATATCGTTCTTCTTCAGTTTTTGTCTGTTCTTCTACTTTAATTTTTTTCTTTTTCATAATACCCCTCAACTCAATACTTTACCAATAAAATTACTATGACTCATTTGTCCATTGGCATAGCTTTTTGCATCCATTCTTTTCTTTCCATCTGGTTGAACGACAATGAAAATAATTTCACCATTGCTTACTTTTACACCAAATCCATGATCATATAATTTTGTAATAGTACCATCTAATAATTGTGGATATGTATTATATGATTCAATACATTCCCATACTTTTAAGCGTTTGCCTTCATAAATACAATAAGCACCCGGAAAATCATTTAATCCTCTTACTTGGTTATATACCTGTCGCATTGTATGACTAAAGTTAATTTTTTCATCTTCTGGTTTGATATTAAAGCCATATGTTGCTTGACTATTATCTTGTGGTGTACGTGTAGCGGTTCCATCTAAAATAGATGGTAATGTATCTAATAGTAAATCTCTTCCTAATAAACTTAATTTATCATGTAACGTACTTGCTGTATCTGTTTCTGTGATTTCTATTTCACGTTGAGATATGATATCTCCCTCATCCATTCCTTCACTCATATACATGATGGTTACACCAGTTTTGGTCATTCCATTTAATATAGCACGATGAATCGGTGCTCCTCCTCTTAACTTTGGAAGTAAAGAAGCATGAACGTTAATACAACCATATTTTGGATATACAAGTAATTCTCTTGGTAAAATTTGTCCATAAGCACACGTAATAATTAAATCTGGTTTTAAAGCTAAAACTTCTCCATAATCTTCTCTTATTTTCTCAGGTTGAATGACTAAAATCGTATGTTTCTCACCTACTAATTTCACAGGTGTTTTTTTTATTTCTTGCTTTCTTCCTACTGCTTTATCTGGTTGGGTTACAATACCACGAACATGGTAATTTGCAATTAATCCCTCTAAAATTGGAACACTAAATTCAGGAGTTCCCATAAATACAATATTGATATGTTCTTTTACATCTATATTTTCTATATTCATAGTATCACCAAATTTATTTTAACACATTTTTTATAGAAAAAGGAATATAAAACGATTTATTCTTCTACAAAGTAAATAATAAGAAGTTGTGAAGAGAGAATTTAATTTATGATATCTACTCCATATTTCTTCTTATATTTCTACTTATCAATAGTCGTTTTATATTCCTTACTATCTATTATATGAGAAAACTTTTATTTTGTGAATAGTTTAGACACGAATTGGATTTAGGTCAATTTCTAGTTTACATTTTTTCCCTACCATATATTGTTCTTGTAAAAATTTTAATTTAGAAATAAGTTGTGGTGACTTTTTATATTTTATAATTAATTGGATGGTATAGACTTGATTAATCTTTGGTATATTAGAAAAACTAGGCCCTAATATTTGTAGAGTATGATCATTTTGTAAATAATCTTTTATTTTATTTGCTTCTTTTAATAAGTACTGATCATCTTTTCCTTTTAGCTGAATGAATGATAAATTCGTATAAGGAGGATAGTTTAATTTCTTGCGAATATGCATTTCTTCTTGATAAAATCCTTGATAATCATGTTTACTCGCATATAAAATACTATAATGATCTAATTGAAAACCTTGTAGGACAACTTCTCCTAATTTATCTGCTCTTCCTGCTCTTCCTGATACTTGATTTAATAATTGAAACGTTCTTTCAGCACTTCTAAAATCAGGAATATTTAAAGAATTATCACTTTCTAAGACACCAACTAAAGTGACATTGGGAAAATCTAATCCTTTGGCAATCATCTGCGTACCAATTAAAATATCATATTGATGTTCAGAAAAGGCTTGAATCATTTTCTCATGACTTCCTTTTTTGGTAGTCGTATCTACATCCATACGTAATATATTAGCCATAGGAAATGTTTTTTTCACATATTCTTCTAAACGCTCTGTCCCCATGCCAAAGGTTTGAAAAGAATCTCCTTTACAATTGGGACATATCTTCCATACTGGCTTATGATAACCACAATAATGACATTGCATATCATGTAATTCTTTATGATAGATTAATGGAATATCACAATTAGGACACATATCCACTTCCCCACAATTTTTACAAGTGACAACTCTTGAATAGCCTCGTTTATTAAGAAGTAAAATAATCTGCTCTTTTTTTTCTAAACACTGTTTTATTTTTTCTTCTAATAGACGAGATAAGATAGGATATCCTTTTTTTATTTCTTCTTTCATATCGACAAAATGTATTGTTGGAAATGTATGATTAATTCGATGTTTCATTTCTAATAATTCATAGATACCTAATTTTGCTCTTGTATAGCTTTCTAACGATGGGGTTGCACTTCCAAGAACAATCGGACAATGATGTGTTTTCACACGATATAAAGCCATATCAATGGCGTGATATTTAGGCATATTTTCCTGCTTATACGTTGTAGAATGTTCTTCATCAATAATAATCATCCCTAAATTCGTAAAGGGCGCAAAAATAGCACTTCTAGCCCCTATCACAATCGATACCTCTCTTCTTTCAATCTTACGCCATTCGTCATATTTCTCACCCAAAGATAATCGACTATGTAAAATCGCAATCTGATTACCAAAACGATTACGAAAACGTTCTACCATTTGAGGTGTTAAACTAATCTCAGGAACTAATACAATTGCTTCTTTTCCCTGTTTTGTTACATGTTCTATGAAACGCATATATACTTCTGTTTTTCCACTACCAGTAACCCCGTGTAATAAAAAGGGAGAAAACTGCTTTTCCTTCGTAAGTACTCTATCTATCACACTTTTTTGTTCTGCCGTTAATATTACTTTATCATCTATTGTTTGTTCTTTTAACTTTAATCGATATACTTCTCTTTTTACACTTTGAATAACACCTTTTTTTTCTAGGGTCTGTAATGAAGAAGAAGATATGCTTGCCAATTCTTTTTTTAACACCATTGTTTTTTCTTTTAGTAAAGAAATAATTGCTTGTTGTTTTTCATTTCCGACATAAGTTTGATCTACTAATTGATAATATGTTTCATATTTTTTAGATACTTTCGTATTCTTATGAGCTTTTAAAGCCCTTGGTAACATCGTCTGATAACAACTAACTAAACTAGAAAGTGTTTTTTTCTGCATATATTTACCTAATTTTAATAGTTCTTGATTTAATACCGCATGTTCATCAATGACTTTTAAAATATCTTTTACTGGATAATCACATACTTCTTCCCTTGTGATATTTAAAATAAATCCTTCTAATTGTTGTCTACCAAAAGGAACAAGTACTCTTTTTCCAATTTCTATTTCTTGTTCTAACATAGGTGGAACATGATACGTAAATGTTTTATCAACTGCTTTCGCACTTAGTTCCACAATCACTGCTACATACATATTCCACCTCCTTTTTTTATTATACAAAAAGAAGCTCTATTTTTCTAGTGCCTCTTCTATACGAATTAACTGATTATATTTACAAATACGATCTGTTCTAGACATAGATCCTGTTTTTATTTGTCCTAAATTAAGACCAACTGCTAAATCAGAAATCGTTGTATCTTCTGTTTCTCCACTACGATGAGAAATAATTGTTTTATATCCATGCTCACGAGCAAGTTCAATCGTTTCTAATGTTTCTGTATAAGTACCAATTTGATTTACTTTTAATAAGATGGCATTTCCTGCTTTCTTATCAATTCCCATTTGTAAACATTTTTTATTAGTTACAAATAAATCATCTCCAACTAATTGAATTTTATGACCAAGACGTTCTGTAATTTTCGTAAATCCTTCCCAGTCATTCTCATCCACTGGATCTTCAATTGAAATAATTGGATATTTATTTACTAATTCTTCATAAAAATCGATTAATTCATCAGTTGTTAATGTTCTATTTTCACCTGCTAAAACATATTTCCCATCTTGATAAAATTCACTAGCAGCAACATCAATCGCTAAAGAAACATCAATACCAGGCTGATAGCCTGCTTTTTCAATTGCTTCTATAATATATTCAAATCCTTCTTGATTACTCTTTAAATCAGGAGCAAATCCTCCTTCATCTCCAACACCAGTATGATAACCATGTTCATTTAATACTTTCTTTAACGTGTGAAATACTTCAGAACCAACACGAACTCTTTCTTTTATCGTATCTCTGTTTGGAATAATCATAAATTCTTGAAAGTCTAATAAGTTATCAGCATGCGCTCCCCCATTAATAATATTCATCATTGGAACTGGTAATGTGGTTCCATTTCCAACGTATTGAAATAATGGCATATTATGATCATTGGCAGCAGCCTTTAATGTTGCAAGAGAAACACCAAGCATCGCATTGGCTCCAAAACGACTTTTATTTTCCGTTCCATCTGCTTCGATCATTTTATAATCAACAGATCTTATATCATCTGCATCCATGCCAACAACAATTTCTTTTAATTCATGATTAACATGCTCCACTGCTTTTAATACACCTTTACCCATATATCGATTAGGATCTTGATCACGTAACTCGAGAGCTTCTCGCACTCCAGTCGAAGCTCCAGATGGTACTGCAGCACGACCCATCACACCATTTTCTAAAATCACATCTACTTCTACGGTTGGATTTCCTCTAGAATCTAATATTTCACGACCTATTACATCTTTAATTTTTGACATTTTCTCGCTCCTTTTTTAAAATTTCTATTTGTTTTTTAAATTCTTCACCACGTACTTCAAATGATGGGAACATATCCCAAGATGCACAAGCTGGAGAAAGTAAAATAATATCTTGAGGGCTAGCAAGATCAAAGCCTGCATGTACAGCTTCTTCAATGGTATTTACTAATACACAATCTTTATGAATTTCTTGACAGTAAAATTGAATTTTTTCTTTGGTTTCTCCAAGGGCAATAACAACTCGTACATGTTTCATGGCATCATCTAATTCGTGAAAATCTTGTCCACGATCTAATCCGCCTAATATTAGAACAATTGGCTGTTCAAATGAATTTAATGCGGTCATGGTTGCCTCGTTATTCGTTGATTTTGAATCGTTATAAAAGATTTTATCTTCAATTTTATCAACAAATTCTAAACGGTGTTCTACGCCACCAAAGTTATTTAATACTCTATGAATGGTTTCTTTTGTTACTCCAAATGGAATGGTTGCAAGTATCGCACACATGATATTCTCATAATTATGCATACCTTGCACACGAATATCAGATAATTCAATAAATGGTTCATTATGAACATAAATATATTGATCTTTCACATAAGCATCTGCTTTTTGATTCATACTAGAAAAGAAGACTTTCATGGATGGAATCTCTTTAGAAATATCCATTACATATTGATTATCTAAATTTAAGATAGCCATATCCTCTTTCGTATGGTTTTGAAAAATACGCTTTTTCGTATTTAAATAATTTTCAAATGTTCCATTAAAGTCTAAATGAACTTCACTTAAATTTGTAACAACACTGACATTTGTTTTAAAATGGTATAGATCATATAATTGATGATCTGATACTTCTAAAACAAGATAATCACCTGGTTTAATATCTTCTACAATTTCACAAAGAGGAGTTCCAATATTACCTGCTAAATGAACCGGTAATCCTTGTTCTTTCATAAATTCATATAGAATTGTAACGGTAGTTGTTTTTCCGTTAGAACCAGTCACTCCAATTACATGAACAGATGGATCGATATAATAGCTTGCTACTTCCATTTCTCCTATAACAGGCATATTTAATTTTTTTGCTTTTTGTAATAGAGGATGGTTACGAGGAATTCCTGGGTTTTTAACAATGACATCATAAGTTTCATCTAATAACTCTTCTGGTTCTTTTGTAATTGCTACCTCAACCCCTAATTCATTTAACGTTTTTACTTTTTCTATTTCTTGTTCTTTTGAATCAGTCACCAAAATAGAAGCAGCATGTTTCGATAAGAAGAAACTTGCTGCATACCCACTACGTGCCATTCCAAAAACAAATATTTTTTTATTTTCAAACATATTATCACCTTTTCTATGCATTCATACACGCTGTATAATCTTGAATATCACTTTTTAATTGAACATCCGCATCTTCATAAGCTTTTACTGCACAATAAGTACCATTCCATACATTTACTTTTACTTTTCCTAAACTATTGTATTCAATGACACCTTGTCCTTGTACTTCTCCCTTATAATCCACTTCTGGAGTTATATTTTCATCGGCAATTTGAAACTTAGTAGTCCCCTCTTCCGTATTTTTTATTCTCGATGCTCTGACATAGCCATTCACAGATGCGAGAAAAGCATTTTTACGTGATTCTGTAATTTTATCTTGAACAATCGGAACTGTAATCATAACAATGACAGACAAGATTACAATCACACCTAATAACTCAATTAATGTAAACCCTTCTCTATTATTTATTTTCATATTCATTACCTCACATACTATTATAAACGAAATCCAAACATTCGTAAAGCATTTGCTATATTTTTGAAGAATTATATGTTATAATATAAGCGTTAGATAGGAGGAATAAAACATGGAAATCAAACAATTAACAAATGAAGAATTTAATGCTTTTTCCGAGCAATTTATTCCTTCATCTTATTATCAAACAGCAGAATACGCAATGATTATGAATCATCAACATTATGATAGTATGTTAATTGGTGCTTTAGAAGGAAATCAAATCATTGCTGCTAGTTTAATTTTAATTGAAAAAGCCGGAATGTTTAAATATGCATATGCACCACGTGGTTTTTTACTTGACTATCAAAATTTAACCATTTTAACAGAATTTACAAAATTATTGAAGAAATTTTTGAGTAAATTAGATGTGATTGCTATTAAGATATGTCCTAGTATTATTTATAAAACATATGACCTAATTACAAATCAAGTAAATATCACCCCAAATTATCAACAGCTTTTTGATAATTTAAAACAAAATGGATATTTTCATATGGGATATAATAACTTTTTTGAAAGCTACAGACCACGTTTTGAAGCTGTCATTGATTTAAAAAGACCATATTATGAAATATTTCAAAATTTTAAAAAAGAAATGCGTACCAAGATCAGAAGTGCAGATCATAACGGAATTCAAATCTATCGTGGAACTGCTGATAATGTAGAATACTTATATATGCAAACAAGAAAGAAATATCAACGTGATATTGGATATTTCAAAGATGCTTATGATTTTTTTGATAAAAATCATAAAATAGATTTATATTATGCGAAATTAAATACTGAAACTTATCTAAAAGTATGTAAAGTTAAATACGAACAATTAGAAAAAATCAGTAATGAAATTAACAAACAAGTATTAATTTCTAGAGATAAGAAAAAAGAAAAACTAATTAATCGCAAAATGATCATAGATAGTCAATTAGCATTGGCAAAAAATAACTTAGTAACTGCCACTAATTTATTAAGAGATTTCCCAACTGGTGTCGTAACTGCATCAGCAATGATTGTAAAACATCAAAATAAGATTTTCTTATTAGCTGATGGACATGATAAAAGATTTAAAAAATTCAATTCAAAACATTTATTGTTATGGAAGATTATGGAAAAATATGCGAATTTAGGTTATCAATCATTTTCTTTAGGAGGAGTTGCAAATCCTACTTTAAAAGAAAATAATAGTTATATGGGACTAACTACTTTTAAAAATGGATTCCACCCTACTTTTATAGAATATATTGGTGATCTAGAATTAATTACAAATAATCCAAAGTATTTTATTTATAGACAAACTTCCCCACTTAGAAGTTTTAAGAAGAAAAAATGATGTGTAAAAACATCATTTTTTTGTAAAAAAAAAAAACAGAGGAAATATACCTCTGCTTTTATTATTCAACGATTTCTGAAACGTTACCAGCACCAACTGTTCTACCACCTTCACGAATAGAGAACTTAGTTCCATTTTCGATAGCGATAGGAGCAATTAATTCAACTGTCATTTCTACATTGTCACCAGGCATAACCATTTCAACTCCTTCTGGAAGTTCAATGATTCCTGTAACGTCAGTAGTTCTGAAGTAGAATTGTGGACGGTAATTTGAGAAGAATGGAGTATGACGTCCACCTTCTTCTTTGCTTAATACATATACTTGAGCTTTGAATTTCTTATGAGGTGTAACTGAACCTGGTTTAGCAAGAACTTGACCACGTTCTACATCTTCACGAGAAATACCACGTAATAATACTCCAGCATTGTCTCCTGCTTCAGCAAAGTCTAATTGTTTACGGAACATTTCAATTCCTGTAACAACACTCTTTTGTGTTGGTTTTAACCCAACGATTTCAACTTCGTCATTTAATTGTAATTTACCTCTTTCAACACGTCCTGTAACAACAGTTCCACGTCCTGTAATAGTAAATACGTCTTCAATAGGCATTAAGAATGGTTTGTCTAATTCTCTTGTTGGTTCTGGAATCCATTCATCAACAGCATCCATTAAATCTAAGATTGCTTGTTCGTATTTTGGATCTCCTTCAAGAGCTTTTAGAGCTGATCCACGAATAATTGGAGTATTATCTCCATCATATCCATATTCGCTTAATAATTCACGAATTTCCATTTCTACTAAATCTAATAACTCTTCATCATCAACCATATCACATTTGTTCATGAATACTACCATACGTGGTACTCCAACTTGACGTGATAATAAGATGTGTTCACGAGTTTGTGCCATAGGTCCATCTGTAGCAGCAATAACTAAGATAGCTCCATCCATTTGAGCAGCACCTGTAATCATGTTTTTAACATAATCAGCGTGTCCTGGACAGTCTACGTGAGCGTAGTGACGTTTGTCAGTACGGTATTCAACGTGAGCTGTATTAATTGTAATTCCACGTTCTCTTTCTTCTGGTGCCTTATCAATTGCAGCATAATCTTCGAATTGTGCATATCCTTTCTTTGAAAGAACATATGTAATAGCAGCAGTTAAAGTAGTTTTTCCGTGGTCTACGTGTCCGATTGTTCCAATGTTCATGTGAACTAAAGAACGATCAAATTTTTCTTTTGCCATAAATAATTTCCTCCTTTATTCATCTACAATTATTATTGTATAGAAAATTGCTTAAAATAGCAAGTATTTTTCAGCAATTTTACTATCTTTCTCATCAGTGTGACACTGACTTTTCTAATTTCTTCTGTTTTGTTCCAGAAGTATACATATCTTCTAATAAAAACTCAATTTCTCCTTGAATGTAAGTATGATTTGAAAAACCATACTCTCTTAATAACTCTTCTACTTGACAATAGCGTTCCATAAGAGATTCCTCTGAATTTTGTAAATAGACATATACATCATGAATTCCAGTTTGAAGACATATCACTAAATCTTCTCTAATCTTAGGAGAGATATCTCCAACAACGAAAATCGCTTGTGATAAATGTAATCCATCTTGAAATTTCTTAAAATATGCATATGTATCAGAACAATCAATTCCCTCAAAGAGATCTCGATAATAAGATATGAGGACGTTGGAGAAAGATGCGATATCTTCTCCAAAGAGTCCTATTTGTTTTATTTGCTTCATATATTACTAATTTCCACCATTCTTTTTAATGATTTCTTCAGCAATATTTCTTGGAACTTCTTCATAATGATCTAATTCCATATTGAATGTTCCACGTCCTTGTGTATTTGAACGTAAGCTTGTAGCATATCCAAACATTTCAGCAAGTGGAACTGTTGCATTAATTGCAAGAGCATTTCCTCTTGATTCTTGACCAAGTGGACGTCCACGACGAGATGTAATATCTCCCATAACATTTCCTAAATATTCTTCAGGAACAACAACTTGCACCTTCATAATTGGTTCTAGTAAAACTGGTTTACATTTATTCTTAGCTTCTTTTAAAGCAAGAGAAGCAGCCACTTTAAATGCCATTTCACTAGAGTCTACTTCGTGGTATGATCCATCATATAAAGTAGCTTTTACATCTACCATTGGATATCCAGCTAAAATACCACTCTTCATAGCATCTTGTAATCCCTTATCAACAACTGGAATATATTCACGAGGAACAACTCCACCGACAACTTGATCCACAAATTCATAACCTTTATCTGGATTTGGTTCAAATTTGATCCAAACATGTCCGTATTGTCCACGTCCACCAGATTGTTTAATATATTTACCTTCACATTCAGCAGCAGCTGTAATTGTTTCACGGTAACTTACTTGTGGTTGACCAATATTTGCTTCTACGTTAAATTCACGTTTCATACGATCAACAATGATATCAAGGTGTAACTCACCCATACCAGCAATAATTGTCTGACCTGTTTCATGATCAGTACTTGCTCTAAATGTAGGGTCTTCTTCAGCAAGTTTTTGAAGTGCAACACCCATCTTATCTTGATCCGCTTTTGATTTTGGTTCAACAGCTAATTGAATTACTGGTTCTGGGAATTCCATTTGTTCTAGAATAATTGGTTTTTTCTCATCACATAAAGTATCTCCTGTTGTTGTATTTTTAAGACCTACAACAGCAGCAATATCTCCTGCATATACATCTGAAATTTCAGTACGTTTATTCGCATGCATTTGTAAAATACGTCCTACTCTTTCTTTTTTATCTTTTGTAGAATTTAATACATAACTTCCACTAGATAAATGTCCAGAATAACAACGAATAAATGTTAAACGTCCAACGAATGGATCCGTCATAACTTTAAATGCTAATGCACTAAATGGTTCATCATCACTTGGATGTCTTACATCTTCGTTACCATTTAAATCAACACCTTTTACAGAATCAATATCTGTAGGTGCTGGTAAATAATCTAATACTGCATCTAGTAATAATTTAACACCTTTATTTCCTAAAGCAGTACCACAAAGTACTGGGAAGAATTCAACAGCAAGTGTTCCTTTACGAATTGCTTTCTTAATTAATTCTTCACTAATTTCTTCATCACCTAAATATTTTTCCATCAATTCATCATCGAATTCAGCAACTGCTTCGATTAACTCACTACGTTTTTCCTCTACAGTATCTTTTAATTCTGATGGAATTTCGATTTCAATTGGTTCTTCTTCAGGTTTTCCATCGTATTGATAAGCTTTTCTAGTAACTAAATCAATAATACCATTGAATTCACTTTCAGCTCCAATTGGCCATTGAATTGGTTTGGCATTTACTCCTAAACGAGAGTCAATTGTCTCTAAACTATATTCAAAGTTAGCTCCCATTTTATCCATTTTGTTACAGAAAATCATACGAGGTACTTTCCATTCTGTTGCTTGACGCCATACAGTTTCTGTTTGTGGTTCTACTCCGGCTTGCGCATCTAATAGTGCTACTGCACCATCTAATACACGAAGTGAACGAGATACTTCAACTGTAAAGTCTACGTGACCTGGAGTATCGATAATATTTAAACGATATCCCTTCCAGAATGCCGTAGTAGCAGCAGAAGTAATTGTAATTCCACGTTCTTGTTCTTGTTCCATCCAGTCCATTTGACTAGCACCATCATGGGTTTCACCAATCTTATGGATCTTATGAGTATGGAATAAGACACGTTCTGTACAAGTCGTTTTACCGGCATCAATATGTGCCATAATACCAATATTACGTGTTTTCTCTAAACTATATTCACGAGCCATACTATATTTCCTTTCTATTACCAACGATAATGAGCAAATGCTTTATTTGCTTCTGCCATTCTGTGAGTATCTTCACGTTTCTTAACAGCAGCTCCTGTACCATTTGCTGCATCCATAATTTCATTTGCTAAATTTAAAGCCATTGTGTGTCCACCACGGTTACGACTAGCAGTTACTAACCAACGAAGTGCTAAAGCTTGACTTCTATCTGCTCTAACTTCTACTGGTACTTGATAGTTCGCACCACCAACACGACGTGATTTTACTTCTAAGGCTGGCTTAATATTTTCCATTGCTTTTTCAAAAACTTCCATTGCATCTTGATTTGTCTTTTCTTTAATCATATCAAATGCACTGTATACAATTTTTTGTGCAACTCCTTTTTTACCATCTAACATAATTGTATTAATTAACTTTGTAACTAATTTAGAATTGTATAAAGGATCTGCTAAAACATCTCTTTTAACAGCACGTCTTTTACGCATATCTTATTTCCTCCCTTCTTCTATTATTTCTTTGGTTTCTTTGTACCATATTTACTTCTTCCTTGACGACGTTTTTCAATTCCGGCAGTATCTAATGTACCACGAATAATGTGATAACGAACTCCGATTAAGTCTTTTACACGTCCTCCACGGATTAATACAACGCTGTGTTCTTGTAAGTTGTGTCCTTCTCCTGGAATATAAGCAGTCACTTCCATTCCATTACTTAGACGAACACGGGCATATTTACGTAATGCTGAGTTTGGTTTCTTTGGTGTCATTGTTCCAACACGAGTACATACTCCACGTTTTTGAGGAGCATTTAAACTTGTTTGTTTCTTATCTTTACTGTTATAACCAATATTCAAAGCAGGTGATTTTCTCTTTGTTGTTTTACTTTTTCTACCCTTACGAATAATTTGATTAATTGTTGGCATATTTTCTCTCCTTTCTTTCCACACTTCCAGGTGTTTCATTTTTGTTTTAAATGAAAGATTTACCGAAGTAAACCTTTTCAAACATAAATAGTTTAACATTATAATATATGCATGTCAAGTAAAATCATGTTATAAAAAGAAAAAAACACAACTATTCATATTGTGTTTCATACCCCTCTGTCGTATACGCTTCACAATTTAAATATGGTTTATAAGCATCATCACTTGAAGTATAAGTAACATATCCAGAACATATATTATCATTTGGATCTTTTACTTGATCAATAAAATCTAGAGATGTCAATTGTTCTAACGTAATATGCATCGTTGTATCATCTTGTATCTCATCGTATTGTCTTTCAATATATGCTTTCGCCGCAATTTCTAAACTATCTTCTAAAGCATGATAATAATTATCATCTACAACAACAGGTTCTTGATCTTCTGTATCTTCATCTATAATCGTTCCCGGTGTCGTTGCTTCATTAATTTCTTCTTTCAAGTTCTTATCTGTTGTAGCAGATTCTTTAGGTGTATCCATCATATGATTAAACTGATTCAATAATATATAAATAACCAGAAGAATACAAGCAATAATTCCACAATATAGAATCATATCTTTTTCTCCCCAACCGCGATTATCTAACCTTTTCATTCTCTTACTACCCCCTTTAAAATAATTTCTTCACAGAAACATCATCTTTAAAACGATATAATTTAGCTGGCCTTCCTGCCCCACTCGTATCATAATCATTGGTATCTTCTATTAATCCAAGAGAAATAAACTTCTTACGAAAATTACGACGATCAAATTTTTTCCCTAAAATAGATTCATATGCCTTCTGAATCTCTGGTAATGTAAAATCACTTGGAAATATTTTTTTCAAAATTTCACTATTTAACAATTTTTCTTTCAAATGTTCTATTGTATTTTCTAATATTACTTGATGATCATAACCAATTTTAGGAAGCTCGTGAATATCAAACCACTGTGCTTCAAAAGGAAACTCATCATGTTGTAAAGCTTCTAAATCACTTACAAATCCAAGATAATGAATTGCTATTACAGGCGTATCTATCATTCGATCTGGTGTACTACAACTAGAAATTTCCTCTAATTCTAGATTGCTAAAATGAAACTGTTCTTCTAATTTTCGATTCATAGCTTCTAAGCAAGTCTCATGAATAGAAACATAAGTACTTGGTAAAATCCAATATCCTTTATAAGGTTCTTCTTCATTCTTTAAAAGTAATACTTTAATACAACCTTGATCAATCGTATAAAGACAAGCAATTGATTCAACATAACGTTGATACTCTTTTGTATTTAGTTTCATATAGTTCTCCTTACCAGAAACAAAATATGTGTTTCAAATACACCACATAGTATATCATTTTCTTTTATTTTGTCAAGAAAAGAGACCTAACGTCTCTTACTTAAATGAATCTAAACAACTTTCAAAACTACTACCAAATAATAATTCTAATACAAAATCAATTAAATATGGAAGAATCAATAAAACTACTAATAAAATCAATCGTTTTACAAAAGTACTACCCGCTTTTCTCATAGCTTCTGCATCATCACTCGTAACAGCTTTCAAGAAATCTAAAATTCCTAAAATAACAACAACTGCTGCCGCTGCTCCACGTATCCATTTATAAATATCACCAAGTAAATTATTTAACTCAGATCCCATAATCACACAACCAGGAGCTGTATTGATCTTCATAGTAAATAATGGCTTATCATAAACCTCTTTATCTGAATCATCATCCGGATCAGCAGTATTCTCCTCTACTGTTTTTTTACAAGCAGCCAAAGCATCTTTACATTTTTGGCAATCTGCAGCATGTGAATTACAAGTACCAGGAACATTTATCATTTGTTCACATGTATAAGTTTGTGTTCCACCAGATGTATCATCAGAATATGGTGTTTTATATACCTCTTCTTCACATGCCTTCGTAGCCTCTTCCGCTTCTTCCTCTGTATAATTTTGCTTTTCACAACTATCCTTATAATGTTTCATAACATCTTTTTTACAATCTCCTATAAAATCCTCACATTTCAGTCGATTGTCATGATACTTGTCCAAATCATCAGGACCTACAGGTATATTTTTTATACACTCTTTATAAATGCCAATATTCATCAAATCTTTTTTATCATCCCCATCAAAATCATAAGTCGTTTTACCGTTTTTTGTCGTTTTTGTTACAATATATCCACATACATCTGTTAAATGATTATAAATTTCCGCATCAGAATAACAATCATTTCCAGAAAATGGATTTTTATCGTATGTATTTTCCCACCAATTTTTCAGCATCTTTCCATGAACAGTGAATGGGATACATAATAAAATAATAAAAAATATAATTTTTTTCTTCATAAACTCTCACCTTAACTTTATTATACAGAAACTAGTAGATAAAATCAATTT
>CASEIJ010000004.1 GCA_949288035.1 uncultured Mycoplasmatota bacterium | reverse complement strand
TGTTTCTTCTACTTTTTCATTGTTATTTGCTATTATTCCATATTCACTTAAGTGAGTTGTTTCAAATACTATATAGTTTCCTTCTATTTTTGTTGGCATTTCCTCTACTATTTTTCCATCTTTTATATATACTACTTGATAATTTTTATATCCTCTTAAATCTTCTTCTAGTAATATTCTTATTTGCATTTTATTATCTTCTATTTTTATTATATTTCCTGAATTTGAAACTACATTTATATCAAATACAGTTTTTAAATCTTTTTCTACTTTCTTTACTTCTTCTATTTTTTCTTCTGTTACTTTTACTATTTGTAGT
The DNA here is from genome assembly GCA_949288035.1 of uncultured Mycoplasmatota bacterium. Taxonomy (GTDB): domain Bacteria; phylum Bacillota_I; class Bacilli_A; order RF39; family UBA660; genus UMGS2016. The sequence continues at coordinate 1,690 of CASEIJ010000004.1, read as the reverse complement.
TTACTTCCTTCTTCTACTGCTTTTTCTAATTCTACTTTTACTTCAACTTCACTATTTTCTACTTTAGTTGATAATTCTGTTCCTTTATTTTCCTCTGGCGTAGGGGCTGGTGTTACTGTTTCGGCTGTTTTTTCCCATGTTGCATATAGCTTTAGGAATTTATTTTCATCTACATCTAGACCAGCAGATTCTGCATCTCTTACTTCGCCCCAAATTAAAGTTGTTACATCTGACCCTGTACCATCAGCTTTGGTATTCCATCCAGTAAATTTATATCCTTCTCTTTTTGGATTATGTGCTAATAAATAGTATGGATCCTTTGAATCTCTAGGTACAAAGAAATTAAATAATTTTGATGTTTCTCCATCAATAGTACCACCATTAGCATCTAGTCTAAAATTTAGACTAGAGTTTGAATCAAATGTATTTTTCTTCCATATTCCAACTACTTCAATTATGTCATGAGGGACTTTTTCAAAATCTTCTGCTGAAATACTTTTTACATAACTTTTACCATCAATACTCCATCCTTCGAATGAATATTCAGAGTAAGTTGATGTTGGAACATATTTTGTTAAATCAACAGTTGCAAATGATGAAGTTGGTGCTTTAATTACTTCAATATCTTTTCCATTAATACTTCCCATAAATGCGTTTATTACTAAATAAGATGTTCCAGAATTAACAGGTCCATATTCCTCAAGAATTGGATTTAATAAAAAGCCTTTGTCACTTTTTACTCCACCAGATTCACAATAGTTAAAATCAGATTTGCTTAATTTTGTAATATTGGTTGGTTTTTCACTATTATCAAAAGATTTTTTCCAACCTAAAACCTTACGTCCATAAGCAAAAACATCTAAATCCTTAACTAAATCTTCAACTAATACTTCTTCTTCTCCTTCATCAAAGTCAAATGAAACAACATATGTAGATTTTCCATTTGTATATATGTTCTCATATATGCTACTGATTATTACATCATATTCTCCATCTTCTTTAATTGTCGCTGCATTTGCTTTATTAGGTAATAAAATTGATACAGCAATTATTGCTATAAAAATAGCGATAAAATAAAATATTTTTTTATTTTTCATTTAAAATTTCTCCTTTTCTTTTTTATTTATTGTTAAATTTTATTTATAATATATCCCTCCTTTGTGTCCATATTTTGTCTTTAGTTTCCAATTTCGCGTTTATTATATCATATAAATTAAATTTTAAAATACTTTTTGTCAAACTTTCAGTTGAATTTTTGGCAATTTTTTTTGTTGCTATTTTATATTTTATAATATTATGATATAATAAAATTAATTTATTCTAATAAAACTTTTTATACTAGGAGTGAAATTTATGAATTTTTCCGAACAATTAAACCATTATATAAAGGATTTTTCTTGTTCATCACAAGAATTAGCAAATGCATCTGGTATATCCCCTGCAGTTATAAGTCGTTATCGTAGTAATCAAAGAAAACCTAAATTAAAGAGTTCTGCTCTAGACACTCTTTCAAATGGTCTTGCCAAAATTGCGACTAAAAATGGAATTAATGTAACCAAAGAAATGATTTTAAAAGATCTTTCTCTTTCCTTAAATGATGTTCCTATTGAGTTTTCACAACTAAGAAATAATTTTAATGCCGTTATCTCTAGTTTAAATATAAATATATCTAAATTATCAAATTTTATTT
>CASEIJ010000003.1 GCA_949288035.1 uncultured Mycoplasmatota bacterium | reverse complement strand
GGATAAGCGAATTCAATTTCCTCTTTTGAATGTGTTGCAGTAATACTAGGAGCTACACAGCAATTAATACCACCTGGACCACTATCTGGTTTTCCATCTCCATTTGTATCTTTAAAGTGATCTGGATTATTCCAATCACATGGGATCAAATCTGACAACCATAATACACCATGTCCATAGGCGTTTTTACCACCATTTGTAAAGTATTCAGCTAATGTATCACCAGCAGTTCCCTGCATAATTTGTTGTACTCTTGTTTCGTTTGCATATGGATAAGTAAAATTGTGTTTATCCATTCCACTTGCGCTAGAAAGATAAATCGCAACATTGGCATCTGCCATAATTCCCCATGCCAATCCGTATAAGTTATCATTTCCTTTAAAACCTATATTATTTTTAAATAATGTCATAATTTCGGTCGCTGTACCAACATATACATTTGAAGCATTACCACGGAATACTGCCATTATTGGTTCAAATTGAATATAACGTTCTCCCGCTTTGGTATCATTATTAGCATCATATTTTAAATCATTTTTTAAACGATTCATAAATGCGGTTGCATTTTTGTTTGCTTCATTCTTTAGAAAGTTTAAAACAGCTGTATTAAAATTTCTAGCACTTGGTGTAATAATTGTAGGAATACCAGCCCATTGTCCAGCATTGTTATATTTGCCTTTTACAAAATTTACCCCACGTGCATGGACCGCACCCTTATTTCCATAATTAGCTTTATTTTGATTAAAATAAACTTGGCCATTCGTATATCCACCATATACAGCTAAAGATGGCCAACCATTCATAACTGCATTATAAGTAGCCGGTCTAAAATAATCATAACTTCTAGTTCCTTGTACTTTGTTACCATTCTCATCTACTACAGTTAGACGTAAACCCTCAGCACCCGCAATTGTCTGAGCCGCACCAGATTCAGAAGTATACATGAAGTCAAAACACCAACCAGAAGTACAGCTTGTTAAATTGACGTTTCCTCCACCTCCGGAACCATCCCATGCATGAGCCAACATTGGACTTATCATTACACATAAAATGAAGGTAGCAAAAGCATACAACATTTTTTTCTTCACTTAGTATCACCCCTACTATTATGAACTATATCCATTATACACAAAAATGTCAAAAACAACAATAGACTTTCGTCAATTGTTGCTTTTTTTTAACAGATTAAAATCCAAATGTATCATGCTTTTCATTCCAGTAAATCATTCCGATTATAAATAAAATAATAATGATCAAAAGAACATAGTAATAATCAATTAAAAACTGTGCCAAATTAAATCCTGGTGTTTTCGTAGGATTTACAGTAGTAACTTCATTTTTCTTTAGTGATTCTTTGTATTCATTTACTTGTTTTACAAATTCATCATGTGACAAACTTGTTTTTAACCATTTCTGGCATAATTTATATTCTTTTGCATCTTGACATACAGGATCATTATAATATCGATTGTAAGCAGGTGTATTTGCATAATAAGTATATAACTCTCCATAATCACAATTATCTTGATTTGTAGCATATGCTACAAAACGATATGATTTATCTGCTTCAAAGCCATCTACAATTACCTCACTAGGGTTTTCACCATTATCCCCATAGTGAAAATATCTATCATGACTAATATCATAAATAACAATATCAGGCGTTAAATTTGTAATAATTACCTGAAAAGAAACACCGCCATTATTTTCTTGATATGAAGTTGTAATATTTACATTAGAAGCAATTCTTTGATAACGTGAAGCTAAGGTAGTACTACATGAATCAGCACCTTTTACCTGATGAGGAATTACTACTAACAACATGACACACATTAAAAACATTATTTTTTGTTTCATAATTCCCCTCCTTATTTCAAACGATAAATATATGTTGTGTTATAGATTGTTAATTTTAAATCAATTTTAGATGCGTTCTTAACCTCACTTAATACTTCAACATACCCCTCATCTTTTAAAGAAACACGTTTTGGTTTTAATTCTTTTAACACTATATTCGTTTCTTTCTCTTTACCATCGATGGTATAAACTAATTTCCCATACTTTTCCAATAGTTTTGCTAAAGATAGAGATTGATATTTTGCATCTTTTCCTAATTTAAATGTTCCATTCAACTTTAAAATATATTTTTCATATTCATCTACAGTAGGTGTTAAATATTCTGTAGATGGAATACATTCATTCTCATTCATACAAAAGTTATATTTCAATTGAAACTTATCAGCAATTTGTATTTGATTAATTTTTAAAGTGCTACCTTCTAATATTGCATCATGAAATTCTAATGTTTTGCCTAATTTTACTTCTTTTTGCTGCTGAATACCGGTTAGATCAATTGGATTTAAAGAAATTCTTGTAATATCATATTCACCAATTTTCTCTCCTTCATCTATATATTGGAACTGCATACTTTTTAAAGTTTCTTTCTTTGGTATTTCATAGATAAATAAATATGTATGCTGCTCAGTATCCAAAGCCTCACCATAGTACGCTTCTCCAAATTCTTCTAATAATTCTGCCTTTTCATAATCACTATAATATTTTTCACCATCAATTACTAATACTGGTCTAGCTGTATCAAATTTTCTTTCTGTAGTATATCCATTTGTTACATGCATCGTAATTAATACATAAGCATTATCTTTATCAATAACAGTACCATCTCCTGCTTTATCAGTGATATAACTTTCTGTTATTTGCATTGTAAAGCCATTTGCAAAAAAAGATGTATTTTCAGAAAGAGTTTTATTTTTAAACCCAAATTGATAGATTCCATATCCAAGCCCACCAACTATAATAACTGCTAAAATAACATTAATAAGATACTTATTTTCTTTATATATATATTTTCCATGACGAAGATGACGATTCCAACCACGTTTTAATTTATCCGTATCAATTTCAATATTAATCTCGAATTCTTCACGGTCTTTCGCATCGACATTCAACTCTTCTAAATCTTGACCAAAGTTAAATTTTTTAATATCAAACCCAGTAGCACGAACCGCAAATATAATTAATGTAAACCATTCTAAGATCATAACCGCTGTGATCAAATCTCGTACAAGTAATGCGATACGAATATCTACAACTTGTATATACATACTGTTAAGTATTCCATTGGCATAATAAAATACTCCTGTTGTAAATAAATAAGATAAAATCGTAATAATATAAAACAATACCGGTTTTTTCTTATAACGCATCAAATATACAACAGCAATTGAAATAATCACAATCAAAAGAGGTAAAACAATCGATACACCACTGAGTAAATCCTTAATCGTTGATTGTCCTACAACACTTTCTACAGAGCTTGTATAAGTATTAAAAAAGTTCAACACACTACTTGTTTTATAAATCAAATATCCAATGATAAAACAAACAAATAAGTGAATTACTTTAAAGTATTTAATTAATAATGCATATGGTTTTCTTAAAATCATAATTTCGCCCTCTTTTATTCTAATAATAGTATAGCTTAAATTTCTTAAAAAAAAAAGAGAAAATTAATCTCTTTTATTAAATTGCTCGATTATTTAGCGCCCCATATTTCTTTTTTTCTTCCATCATATATTCAGTAATATTCGTTTCAATTTCATCAAGAGCATCTTTTTGAATGTTTGAAAGAGGAATAAATTCTTTGATCGTATCTATATAAATACGTCCCCAAATAATACCTGCTTTTACCTTTAAATCATTAAACATATCTGGTGTAATTGCCGTAAAAAAGTAACCAAAAATTAAACGTTTTTGTCCAATTAAAATTCTTTTATTTGTCAATGCAACCACACATGAAGTAATAATGTCTAATGGATTATCATTCTTTTGTCCTACGAAAATATATTGCACTTCTTCACCGGGATTTAAGTGATTTTCAATTACTTTGGCATGGGCATCCAATCGCCAAGCAATCGTAGCTGGATATCGTCTTTTAAATTCTTTTGCTCTTTCAGCAACAATAGACATAAGTATCACTACTCCTCAATAAAATCGTTTTCTTTAAAGAAATTTAGCATTGCATCTTTACTTTCGAATCCTTCAAGAGAATCAATTACTTTTTTATTTTGTACGATAATAGTTAATGGCGTACCAAATCCATTTTTTAAAATATCTAATGACTCAGTCATACTTGTTTGATCTTCTGTTGATAAGTCTGTAATATTCAAATAATTAATCGTAATATTATATTCTTTTGCAATATCATTTAGTACTGGTCTTGCCTCTTCACAGTGTGAACATCCAGTTTGAGCAAATACAACAATTTGTTTTTCATCACCATTAATAATATCTTGATATTGTGAATAATCAATCTTATTTAGATTTGCATCATCAGATTCATATACAGCATCTTCAGCAATAATTTTATTTGATTGTAAAAATTTAAATAAACCTTCTGCATCTGTATATCCTGGTTGAACAGCAACTTTTTTTCCATCTTTTACAATGGCTAGAGTTGGAGTTCCAAATGAATCAGGGTCAATTTCTAACATATCTAATACTTTTGTTAAATTAGAATTTGATAATTCATCCGTATTTAAATAATAATATCCAAATTCATATTTATCGCTTGCATCTTCTAAAATTGGTGTAAATTGTTGACAATAAGAGCAAGTTGGTCTCCCTAAATAAATAAGTTCTCCTTCTTTTGTATCCATCAATTTATCAATTTCATCAATTGTCTTTTCTTGAGCTTGCGTACCCATAACACTCGATACAACGATTGCTAATACAATTACTACGACTGCACCTAAAACAGCTAATAATTTTTTATTTTCATTCATATCATACACCTGTACTTTCTATTATATTTGAAAACATTTCATGTTTTCTTACTTTATTATTCTATCATTTATTAAAACAAGAAGTAAATAGATATAATGAAATATTAATAAATAATTTATAACAAATTATGATTTATAGGATTCAATCATTACTTTAGTTAAATACAATATTGTAAAATGATACAAGTTCTTCTTAGCTGTGATTTACATACAAAAATAGAATATAACTATCTAATACTGGTTCTATAATAAATAGCGTTGGTGAGTAATTACTGACATTATTTTTAGTTAATAAAAATGAGTCATATCAGAATCCTATGATACAATGTAATTGGAAAATCAAACATACTACTTATGATTATAGAAAATTTAAACGCTTAAAAGCTAAAGTTATGTTGATTAAAGGATTATATAATCCTATTAAAGTATAAGAAAAGAGAACTAAATTTAGTCCTCTTAACCAGTTCATTTATCATTCTTTTTTTGCTTCCACCAACACTATTTGACATTGAACCCATTAGTTCTTTTTATCCATTGTGTTGGTGACATGGCAAATGAGTTTCTACCATACTCAGTTTTAATTTGGTCGAATTCGACCAAATTAAAATCTTGATTATGGATTTCTTCCCACAAACCAATATAATCTATAGTATTAATTCTTCTTAACCAGTTCTTTACTGTAAAAGATGGATCACTTGAATTTTGATACCTTGCTAAGTCTGTTAATGAAATATAATTAACATTTCCTATTCTTAATATTCCCACTTTATTTTCTTTAACAATTATTTCTGTTGTTACTAAATCTTTTTTCAATAATTATTCCCTCCATTCTATTAAATTAAAGGGTGTCAACAAATTAAATACTTGTTCACACCCTTATTTTACTACATATTTTTAATATTTGGTGGACATTTCATAAAAATCCGAACCAATTTTTAATTTTATTAATATTGAT
>CASEIJ010000002.1 GCA_949288035.1 uncultured Mycoplasmatota bacterium | reverse complement strand
TCTCTTTTACACCATTGTGAAATAATCTACCATCTGCTTCAAAATAATAAGTATATTCACCAATTGTATGGAGTCCTGTTTGCATAACTCCTGTTGTTTCATCAAAGTAATAGGTATTTAAAGGAGTATCTACTTCTACCATTCCAGTTCTCATATTTCCATCAACACGGCTGAAGAAATATGTTTGACCATTTAATACTTTAAAACCTCCTCGATAAAGGGGACCTGTTTCTTCAAAATAATAGTATTTATCACCTATCTTTTGTAAGCCAGTGATCATTTCTCCAGTATTTTCATCGAAATAATAATAGTTATTTGGAGTATCTACTTCAAATAATCCATAGCGCATACGACCATCTACTCTACTGAAGAAATATTTCTTCCCCTCAATCTCTTTTACACCATTGTGAAACAATCTACCATCTGCTTCAAAATAGTATTTAAATTCTCCGATTTGTTGTAATCCTGTTACTTTATTACCCAATTCATCAAAATAATATGTCTCACCATTGATTACTTGAAACCCAGTTAATATTACAGAAGAAACAGGAGGTGTAGACGGCTCTTCTGTAATGACCTGATCTGTGGCTGTTTCTTCAGATACATCTGGAACAATTGTTTCAACCTCTTCCGAAGGGGTATTTGAATCCGTTAAAGTCTCTTCTACTTCTTGCTCTGGAACGGACTGCTGTATCGTTGGTTCTGGTATTTCATTGACTGTTGTTTTTTCCTCTAACGCATTTACATGAGTTGCTGGCAGTGCAACTAACAAAGTAGTTGCTAAAATCATCTTTTTTCCCATAAGTACTCCCCTATCTACATGGTATTATATCATAACAAAGAAAAAAGGCCAAATAAAGCCTTAATCTTGTTGTACATAATTTAAAATAACTGTTAATGTTTTATTAGTAACTTCTGGCATCGTAGAAAGACTATCATCCCATTCTACTTTTACTGTTACAGTATTGGTTGTATCTACATCTAATCGTGTCCCTTTCGTTACTCCAGTAACAGAATATGTAATTGCCTCACTACCACCAATACCTTCTGTAATTACCATGGAATCTAATACAGCATTTAAAGATCCCTTATTAGAAATCGTAACATCATATGTCATACTATCTCCTGGCTTTTGCAACTCCACATCAAATGTTGCTGTTGTACCAGTCGATGATGCTGGTGTTCTATTTCTAGCTGTACCAATGGCAGTACCTTCTGTAATTGCAGTAATTGCTACATTCCAACTACTTGTAACCCCAGCTGTTCCAGTAATCTTTAACTGAGAACTTAAAAGAGCATATCCAGCTGCCATAATTAAAATAGCAACTACTAAAAATCCAATGACGGTATTTTTACCCGCTTTTTTATTCATATCTATACCTCCGTACTTTATACAATTATTGTATCACAATGTACATCATATTTCAAATATTTTAAAAAGATATCCGATCACAAAAAAACAAGGTATTATTCATTACCTTGTTTTAATTCATATTTATAAAGTACCTTGTCATGAATTAACATAAACCAAGACTCTTCTCCAATTGCTGGTTCGAAATAAAGAATTGGAACATGTAACTCTTCTTCTAGATCAATCATTTCATTAAAGTTCTTAACTTGAATTACTTGATAATCACTGAAGTTAACAGGACTTGTTGTTTCAACAATGATATCTCCATATTCTTTTAAGATCTTATCTTTTTGACTTTGATATTCGTCTTTCTTAACACCTCTAAATAAATTACGTAATACATAAATTAAAATAGAGATTGAGATAACAAACATGATAACACATACTACTAATTTTCCAGGATTTACTTTTTCAACATAAGTATCAATACCAGAAATATTCTTATTTACATTTTTATTACTATCTCCAGAAATTGCAAATACGTCTTCATTTAATGGAATTTTCATTGTAACAGTTTGTGTATCATGAAGTGTATTCATATTATCTTTTAATTCTCCATCAGTAGTAACTTGTAATTCTAATTTCAAATAAGCATCAATAGTAACACCTATTTGTCTCATAAATTCTTTTACATAATTATCATAATAATGGAAATCGACTGTAAATTTTTCTTGAATATTGAATGAATTACTATTGTTCACTGTTTTTTCAACAGGATTTGTGACAGGGAATTCTTTTACCCATACTTCTGCTTTTTCACCATCTGGAGTATTATGATATTCTCCAACAATAGATGAAACAATCTTATATTGATATTTTAAGTTTAATGGTTTACTTGCCGAATAAGAATAATTCATCACAACATCAAAATTGTTAATTAACTTTGATATATATAATTGATTCATACCTTGAGGGTTCTCATCAATAAATTCATTAGGAGTTAAATTTGCTGCATAAGAATATCCCTTTTTAATATTGTATGAATAAAGTACATTATCTGTATTTCTTTTACTCTTCCATGAAAGAGAATCAATTCCCATTTTCAAAGATATAAATAAAAGTATTAATGCAAGAAATATTAATAAGAAACGCATAATTCTCATATTCAATATTTCTGCGATATGTCCCTTTTTATCTTTCATTTTCTCACCTATTCCTTTAAGAAATCATAAATTAAAACAGATGGCCATCCGGCATAAGGAACGACAAACATTACTTTTCCTTTAACCTGTTTTAAAGTAACTAATTTATCATCTGGAGCATTATTATTATCTCCTTTTGTTTGATATGTTATATTTCCATTATCATCTTTTATTTTTTTATGAATACGATGGACAATCGTTCTACCATCTAATGAATATTGGATAATATCATTTTTCTTTAAAGATTTTTTCTCTTTATTAGACAATTTTTTTACAACCACTGCATCACCACGAGCAAATTTCGGAACCATACTATCTGACACAATCGCAATTGGTCGATAAGTAAAGAAACCTGCTACGAAACATACAAATACAAGTAATACAACCAAAAGCGGTATCGTTACCTTCGGATTTGACGTTCGTTGTGCCCTACGTGACGTCCTAACTGTTACACGTTTTGATAAATCATTCATGTAATTTACACTAATAAACATAAGTACATAAGTAGATAACTCTAAAAGCCCTGTAACAAACCAATCTAAATCAGGAAAGATTGGCAATAACACATTCATGGCCATGACAGCAGTTCGAAAAATCATACTCGGCCAATAATCACATACTAACGCAAAATATGTAAATAATGCATTTCTTGTTAAAGTTGGTAATAACGTCGATGAAATATATTTAAATGCTGATTCTCTGGTTGCAAAAGATGCACCCATTGAACCATAATTTAATTCAATCAAACTAAACAATAAGAAAATGATTACTAACAGTGTTTCATTTCTTTTCGTAAAGCGTACCAATACAGCACGGATATATTCCTGAAAAAAGATAACAGGAATAAATACCCAAATATTTGTCAATATTGCTGAAAAGGTATGTGCATATGGACTTCTCTTATAACCGAAAAGTAATCCTAAAACAAAGTATACCATCAGATATATAATCGTAAAGATAATTACAATCTGTATCTTACCTGTTTTATCTCGATTTCGAAAGGATTCCTTATCAGATGCATAGTAGCAATAAAAAGCAAGTCCAAACCATAAAATCTGTTGAATTAATTTTGTATATATGCTTTCTTTAAATATGGGTGGGAATAAGATAAGTAAGAATAAATATACGATTAGAATCCCATAAACTACCCATATTTTATTATTTATTTTTTTCATATATTACCTTCCTTATCTTCACCTCTTGATAAGGAAAAAGGCAGGTTGCCTTCCCCTGTATTCTTCTTTTATGCTTGTGTATAAGTTAAATTAACTGTAAGTGGTTGTGTTTTTTGTGCTGGCATAGTTGTATCAGTAGCAACCCATCCTACTTCTACAGTAATTGTGTTGTCTGCTCCTGCATTTAATGTTGTTGTATTAACTGTAACACCAGTTACTTTATAATAAATACCAGTTGCTGCTGTATCATTTGGAGTTACAGTAAGACCAGTTAATCTTGCATTTAATGATCCACCATTGTGAACAGTAATCTCATAAACCATTTTATCTCCAGGTTTCACAAGATTAACATTGAATGTAGCTGAAGTTCCATCATGTGTAGGACTTCCTGCCGCATTTGTAGCACTACCTGTAGCTTCTCCTTCAGTAATATCAGTGATTGCTACATTCCAAGTACTTGAAATACTTGCAGTACCACTAATTGTTAATGTTTGAGCCAATGCCGCATAACCTACTGCCATAATTGCTACAGCAGCAAGTAAAGCACCAATGACTATATTTCTACCTTTATTTGAATCCATATATATTCTCCTTTATTTGATTAATATTGTGTATAAGTTAAATTAACTGTAAGTTCTTGTGTTTTTTGTGCTGGCATAGTTGTATCAGCAGCATTCCATCCTACTTCTACAGTAACAGTATTTGTTTGACCAGCATCAAGTGTTGTTACATTTTGCTCAACACCAGTAACTTTATAATAGATTCCTTTTGCCCCTGGATCATTTGGAGTTACAGTAAGACCTGTCAATTTTGCATTTAAAGTTCCAGAGTTTGTAACTGTAACTTGGTAAACCATCTTATCTCCAGGTTTTACAAGATTCACATCAAATGTAGCTGAAGTACCATTTGAAGTTGCTGGTGTCTTATTTGTAGCACTACCTGTTGGAGTACCTTCAGTAATTCTAGTAATTGCTACATTCCAGTTACTAGAAATAGTAGCAGTACCATTAATTTGTAATGTTTGAGCTAATGCTGCATAACCTACTGCCATAATTGCTACAGCAGCAAGTAAAGTACCTATAATGATATTTCTTCCTTTTGTTTCCATTATTTAAATTCTCCTTCTTTCTAATATTGTGTATAAACTAAGTTTACTGTCAATGGAACAGTTTTTTCTGTTGGAGTTGACGTATCTCCAGCAACCCATCCTACTTCTACAGTAACGGTATTTGTTTCATTAGCATCCAGTGTTGTAACATCTTGTGTTACACCAGTTACTTTATAATAAATACCTGATTCTGCTTCAACAGATGGATTTACAGTTAAACCTGTTAATTTTGCATTTAATGTACCTGAGTTCTTTACTGTAATATCGTAAACCATTTTATCTCCAGGTTTTACAAGTTCTACATTAAACGTAGCTGAAGTACCTGTATAACCTGCTGGAGTTGTATTCGTAGCTGTTGTACCTTGATTATCTCCTTCAGTAATTCCAGTAATTGCTACATTCCAGTTACTAGAAATAGTAGCAGTACCATTGATTGTTAATGTTTGCGCAAGTAATGAATAACCCACTGCCATAACTGCAATGGCACATACTAATGCAATAATAACATAATTCTTTTTTTCCATAACTTTCTACTCCCTCCTATTTTTACTATAACAATTATATCATATCCAAACAGATTGTCAATCAACTATTTATCTTTTGACATTGATAATTTTGATTTGTCAACCAATTGACATAATCATCCATGGAAAGTTTATGATCATGAATCATTTGTTGATATTGAGTATCTTGTCCCAATGTATTTAAGTTCTTTTTCGTCATAGTTAAATACTGCTCCGCAGTAATATTATTACCAAATTGATGGATTTCATAACTAATTTGTTCATAAGTATCATACATACTTGTCTTCTCTGCTTCTAGTTGTCCTACTAAACTCGACGTATCTACATCATCCCATCTCGCACTATAAGAATTCGTAATATGGATTTTAGAAATGTTTTTTTGATCCTTACTGTAAATCTCGGTGATATAAGAAGCATCATAAAACTCTAAACTCCCCCATAAACTACACTCGTACATCACACGTTCTTCCTGCTTTTGGCAACCTGTCACTAATAACAAGAAACAACCTAATATAAATACTCCTATTTTTTTCATGATATCATCTACCTTCTCTTTTAGTATAACGAAACAAAATCAAAAATGCAATTACCAAAATAAAATTTGATATATCTTAGCACCAATACTCTGCAATAAGGGAGCGCGATAGATAGAAAACGGATACGGATCATAAATCGCTCGAGAAATTTGTCTTACAATTGATTTCATATTTCTTTTTTCTAAAAAACGTAATAATAACTTTTCTTTCTTATCAATTTGATCTCGTTGTTCTAAAAATGCCCGATTCTTCATATATTCATCTTTACTTTCAAATAATAATTGATTAAAACCTGTATGATAGAGTCCAGGTTCTACAATTATCACATCCAATGGGAAATCTAACATTTTTGCTTCATTCTTTAAAATTCTAGCAATCATAATCAAACTTGCTTTACTGGAAGCATAACTGCCAATAAAAGAAAGAGGCATAATACCAGCTAAAGATGCCATAAAAATAATCCGTCCATGTCTCTGTTTTTGAAACTTTAAAAATAAATATTGTGTTAATTGTAAGGTTCCAAAAACATTGGTATCATAATTTTCTTTTATTTTAGGAATAGGTATTTCAAATAAACTACCACCATAACTAATAGCAGCATTGTGAATCACTACATCTATATCTACCCCATCCAATTGGTGATAATCTTCTTCTTTTGTAATATCTAATTTCATTGCAATCACACGAGGACAATGTTCATAAAGTTTCTTTACTCGTTTCAATTGTTCGTTGTTATGAACTGTTAAATACCACACAATGTGTTCATCTTCTTTTAAATACAATAGTACTTCTCTAGCAATCCCACTTGCTGCTCCCGTATATAATACATTCATATATATCACCAATTTTATTATCGCCTATTTCTTAAAAAACATTACTTGACATGTATGATGTCAAAAAATTTGAACATGATAAAAATATGTGGTATAATATGAGTCGTTTCACAAAAAAAGGAGAGAAATATGGAAACTGAGCAGACTTTAAAATCAAATGTATTAGAAAGTGATGTTAAGAATTATCTTTCTACTTTAAAGAAACAAAAAGAGGTTCATGTAGAAGAAGTAAATCAATTCTTCGATTTATACTTACATCTAGAACAACTTGGAAAAACAATTGATTTAAATAAATTAACAAAAAGTTTTTTCAAAACAATGTCTAACATGAATGAGAAGTTATCTATTTATATTGAAAAAAATATGGCCAATATTTTATACAAAATGAAATTAGGCTTACAGTTATTAGATATTGTAGTCGTACCTGATACGCACTTAATCGCACCTGTATATGAGAAAACAGAAGCTGAAACATGTGATGAGTACATTAAAGAAAAGAGAACTTGTCAATTAAAACGTGGTGCTTATGTATTTGGAAATGACTTCAATCTACAAGAAAAGAAGTTCTTAAAAGAACATGCGATTTCAATTTTTGACGAACCAGAAAAAATTGAAACACCAAAACAAAACTTATGGAAAACATTATGTTATAAAATACATACTTTCTTATAATACAAAAAAGAGATTCCATTACGGAGTCTCTTTTATTTTTCTTCTTCCTCAGGAGTTTCTTCAATTACTTTCTCTTTTACAACTCCATCTTGAATGCTGTATGTATGTCCTTCTAAATAAACATATCCACTATAGACCATACCATCTTTAAAGAACAACATTCCCCCTTCTACGGTTTGTTTTGATTGTATCTTTAAAGCTCTACTTTCATCAATCACATCTTCATCCGTTGTACAGTATTCTCCAGAAGAAACAATTTCACATGTTTCCATCTCTTGTAAATCTGAATTTGCTTGGAAACTAACTTCCACATCTTTCAAATAATCTTCCACTTTCTTTAATCGTTTATTCTCTATATCTTTTTCTGCAGCTGTTTTCATAATTGGTACTACTACTAAATTATAAAGAGAAAACAAAACCGCTACGATTAATAATAAATAAATAAACAGACGAACCAATGGATTTAATTTTTTATCATCAACAGAATTAGTTGGAGATGGTGTTGCAACAGGTTCTGGTTGTGGAGTAGATGGTGTTTCTGTAGTTACTGACTCAGAAACATTTGACTGTACTACATTCTCTGATTGTAATACCGCTGGATTCGTAGGTGTTGCTTGTTCTACTGGCGGAACAGTCTCTTGTACTGGTACTGGATTAGGAGATGAATTCATAACAGTTGGTTGTTCCATTCCATTGACTTGTGGTGTTGCTACTGTCTGAGATACTGATGATGCAACAGGTTCCGCATTCATAGTTGCTGGTATTTCTGCAGATACAGGTCCTGAAACATTTGACTGTACTACATTCTCAGGCTGTAATACCGCTGGATTCGTAGGTGTTGCTTGTTCTACTGGCGGAACAGTCTCTTGTACTGGTATTGGATTAGGAGATGAATTCATAACAGTTGGTTGTTCCATTCCATTTACTTGTGGTGTTGCTACTGGTTGAGATACAGATTGTGCTGCAGGCTCCGTTGTCACTGGTGCCTCTGGTGTAGGAGTCGTCATCTGTCCATTTAAAGAATTTACTGATTCATCTATCATATTTGTATCTTTGGGTGGTTCCACCCCTTGAAATACAGTTTCAAATAAATTTTGATTGTTTTCATCTTTCATACTATCACCTATTATCTATAAAAATGTTAGCACGAAAAAAAAGATTTGTCTAGGACAAAACTAAGACAAATCTTCTAATTTCCATAGCCCATGTAAATTACAATAACTGTAAACAGCTACAATCTCTTCTTTGGCAAATGGAATAACTACTTTTGGTTCTTCATTCCAAGCAAATGGAATTTCTAATCCACCCTTCTTTAATTCTACATAAATCCATTCGATATAATGTTCTTCTAAAGAAGGATGTAATGTACTTCCTACTTGAATTTCTGTTCCATTTTCTAAAGCTGTTACCATTGGAATATGTTTTTCTACGGCAGCTTCTGTAGTATTAGGAACTAATTCTAATAATTGTAGGCATTCTTTTGCATTCAATGAATGTAAAATAACGTCATTTTCTTTATCGTAATAAAACTTTACCATGTTTTTCTCCTATTAAAAGTAATAATCTCTTAATAATTTTCGCATCTTAATTCAAAATATGCTTTTGGATGTGCACATACTGGACATACTTCTGGTGCTTCAGAACCAAAATGAACATGTCCACAATTTCTACAAATCCACATTTGTTCTCCGTCTTTTTTAAATACTCTTTCTTCTTTTACATTTTCAAGTAATGCACGATATCTATTTTCGTGGTGTTCTTCAATTTTAGCAACTTCTTCGAATAGATATGCGATATGATCAAATCCTTCTTCTCTAGCATCTTTTGCCATATTTTTATACATATCAGTCCATTCGTAGTTTTCACCTTCTGCTGCAGCTAATAAGTTTTCAGCAGTAGATTTAATTTCTCCACCTTCTAATAATTTAAACCACATTTTTGCATGTTCTTTTTCATTGTTAGCAGTTTCTTCAAAAATAGCAGCAATTTGTTGAAACCCTTCTTTTTTAGCTTTTGAAGCGAAATAAGTATATTTATTTCTTGCCTGACTTTCTCCTGCAAATGCAGTCATTAAATTTTGTTCTGTTTTACTTCCTTTTAATTCCATAACTCTCTTCCTTTCCTTTTAGACATTTGGAGCAAATCCCATAAAAGAGAACTTCATAATCCATAATCTTTACCATTTCCTCTTCTTCTAACTGTTGAATTAATTGATGAATCGTAGGTCCAGGTAAATCGTGTAACTGGTGACATTCTGTACAGCAAAAATGATAATGTTCATCATGACGATGGTCATAGTGATCCACATCTTTTGGAATACTAATTCTCTTAATTTGTGATGCGTCTGCTAAAGCATTCAAATTACGATATACCGTTCCTAAACTGATGTTGGGAATCTCTTTTCTAACTTCCTGATAAACCATTTCTGCAGTAGGATGCTCACTACTATGATTTACGACATTTAATATGGTTTCTCTCTGTTTGGAATAGCGCATGTCATCACCTCATAAGTAGTAATGATTACTACTATCTAAAGTATAACGTATAAAAAAAAGAATGTCAATATGAATTACTGACAATCTTCTTTATTCTTCAATTTCATAAGGTAAATAATAAATAGTGCAGCTAGATATATCTTTTTTTAGTACTTTCTTTTCTAATACACTTTTCTTACAAACATAAAATAACTTCGTTGGCGATAGAATATGTTTTAATCTCATCATTAATTTTTGAAAAGAAGAATAAGGTAATACTTCATCTATCATCGTTACCATATCATACGAATTTGTTTCCATCAATTGTAAACTATCGACCATGTAATAAGGGCAATTTTTAACATCTGGAGATAAGACAGCAACATAATCTCCATGAATTTCATCCAGTACTTTTTGAACTTGTTTTCTAGTTCCCCAAAAATTTTGAACACATACAAATTTAGAATCATGCTGTGGACGTTTCTCTAAGTAAATAGAACGAGAACGAAATACAAAAATCAATTCATAAGAAAATGAAGCTCGCTTCAAAATCTCATCTAATCGTTCTTGCAACTCATTCACACGCTCACTATTACATAAAACTACAATGGAAACAAACATACTATCACCTATTTTTTTGTCTTATTCTTTTTAATAAACGCATCCATATCTCGTTCAATTTTCATTTTTGTAATAAATTTTGAAATCGTATTGGCATTTAAATATTTTGTTACACTTCTTTTATTTAACTCTAATGTATAAGCGGGAATCGCATCATCAGGAAGAAGTGTCCCTTTTAAGATAACATTGTAAGAGATATAATCGAAAAATGTTTTCTTTAAAGCATCAGAAATCGTTTCATCTGTCTCTACCTTTTTCATCATATAATCATATTGAAACAATGTATCATATACAATACGTGTTGCTTTTTCTGAACCCGCTACAATTTGTCTACGATTTCTCTTCGTAAAGTAAAATCCAGCATAAGTTAAACTCATAATTGCTTTCGCGTATACCAAAGCAAGTGGAACAAATCCAAAATCACATTCACTTTTTCCTTCTTGGAATAATAGTTTTTGTTCCTTTAAAAAGTCTACACGATAAGCATATAAAACAGCTGGTTCAACATAATCCCCTTGGATTAATATATGGAATGCTTCTAATGCTGATAATTTTGAGAAGGCAGTATCAAATACACGACGAAGTACTTGACCATTCATATCGACTAACTGTGGTTGATATTTCACCATATCGATTCCTAGATTATCTGTTACCGCAACAGATAATTGTTCTAAGAAGTCAGCATCGACATAATCATCATCATCGCAAAATAGAATATAATCTCCAGAACTATTTTCCATTCCAAAATTACGAGCTGCAGCTACTCCACGATATGTCTTTAATACCATACGAAAACGTGGATCTGTTAAATATGGTGTAATCAATTGATGCATAGCTGTCGCTTGATCATCGACCACAAGAATTACTTCATAATTAGTATAAGTCTGTACTTTTAACGTATCTAATAATTTTTTTACTGTCTGTCTATTTGGATCAACAGTTACAATCACACTAAATTTCATAGTCATCCCCTCTTCTTCTTTATTTTAACATAAAATAGAACTTTCTGACAAAGAAGATACAAAAGTACCCATCATGTACATTCCTTCTTCACCTACTAATTTTACTGTAATCGTCTGATGTAAGAAACTTTCATCACCAGGTACTTTCACAAGTAAATAATTACCCGTATGGCCAACTAACATACCATCTTTATATGTTTCAGGAATTACCGTCACAACACGATTTAAGAACTTTTCACGATATGTTTTCTCTAATGTTTCAGAAACAGCAATCAAACGTCTCGTTCTTTCTTTCTTAATCCTTTCATCAATCTGTCCATCCATCTCATCAGCAACCGTTCCTTTACGACGAGAATATGGAAAGACATGAATCTTAGAAAATTGAAATTTCTGAACTGTTTCTATAGTTTCCAAAAAATCTTCTTCTGTCTCTGTAGGAAAACCAACAATCACATCTGTCGTAATAGATATTTCCGGACGAACTGCACGAATATCTTTTAACTTTTGTTCAAATTCTTTTAAATCATACTTACGATGCATCAATTTTAAAATTTTATCACATCCACTTTGCAATGGAATATGCATATGATCTACTAAAACAGGATACTGTTTCATAAGTTCAATCACTTCATCCGTAATCTCATTCATTTCAATTGAAGAAATACGTAGACGTTCTAATCCTTCAATTTGTAATAAATCATATAATAAATCACTAAAATGATAATCTTCTAAATCACTTCCATAATGTCCCGTATGAATTCCCGTTAAAACAATCTCATGATGACCATTTTGAATCAAACTTTTTGCTTCCTTGATAATATCTTCTTTACTTCTACTTCTGACGTGTCCTCTAGCATATGGAATAATACAATAACTACAGAAATTCTCACAACCATCTTGAATTTTAATAAAAGCTCTCGTACGATTAAAATTCTCTAACTGCATACATTCAAATTGAACTTTTTCTAATGGTTTCAAAGAAATAATCTGTTCTTTTTTCTCTAAATATTCATTTACAAAATCAGGAATCTGACTCTTACCCCAGTTACCTAATATGACATGAACACCATCGATTTTCTTAATCTCATCTGTCTCAACTTGACTCATACAACCACAGACAACAATCACCGCATTTGGATTTTTGCGAATTGCTTGGTGAATGATTTTAATCGACTTACGACTTGCTGTATTTGTAACACTACAAGTATTAATAATTACAACATCTGCATTTTCTTTTACTTGTTCATAACCTAATTTTAAAAACTGTTCCATTATGACATTAGACTCATAGGTATTTACTTTACAACCTAACGTATATATTGAAACTAACATATTTCACTCCTTACTAAAAATAGGTCAGATGACCTATTCTAAATTTTTTCTAAACTCTTTTAAAGAATCTAAAAATTCT
>CASEIJ010000001.1 GCA_949288035.1 uncultured Mycoplasmatota bacterium | reverse complement strand
ACACAACTTGACAAACATTTGTTCACTTTACACAAATTTTACACCAACATATGTTCGCTTTACATTTACTTTACACATAATAATTGTACATCATTTGTATATTGATTTTTTCAGCTTTCTTGTTATAATATTATCGAAGGGTGCAGAGAGGAGAGAAATATGGAAGAAGTTAAAAATGAAATAATTATGAGTGAAAATAGTATCGCAACTGATTTTGAAAATAGCAATAAAAATATGTATTCAACGATCAAGAACGACGGTACAATTGAAGCAAAAAAGAAGATCTATAATGCTCTTAATAACACGAGTGAAACTTTATCAGATCACGTTGGAGAAGTTATCAATTTAAGAGATTTTATAGCTCACAAAGCGATTTATGAAAACGAAGAGACAGGGGAAGTTACGGAAGATACTCGTTGTATTTTAATTGGCGATGACGGAACTTCTTACTCAACAATTTCAAAAGGTATTACCTCAGCAATTCAACAAATTTTTGGTATTTTTGGAACTCCTGATTTGTGGAGCCAACCACTACCTATTAAAATTATAGAAAAGAAATCAAGAAAAGGATATAAATATCTAACAATTGAAGTAGTTGAATAAACTATTTCAAGCACCCTTTTTTTTTTTTTTAATTCTTGAAGGAGCATGTGTATGAAGAAGATTAGAATACGTAAAAAAGATATTGAGTTATTTAATGAATTAAAGAAAAAAGCAAAAAATAGGAGTAGATACTTAAAGAAAACCTATGATGTTGATGTCGTTGTTCCAAATATTAAGTTAGAGAATATTCAAACTAGAGATGAATTTAATTCAGTTATAGATATGTATAAAGATATTACGGATAAAAAGAACTATCGTTATAAAAAGGTAGGTTTCTGGAACATGGTAATTCCATATAAAACCTATCTACATGTTGAGAATTTACATAATATTACAGAATACAGAAGAAAAAAATACGCTCGAAAATATAAAAAATTGAAGATTTACGATTCGGATGATGACGTTGATTTAACGGACGAAGAATACCAAAAAATATTTTTAGGTAGTAAGTCACGTTTCGCGTTTTATGAGCCAAGACCAAGACCAGATTGGTCACAGATAAATTATCCGTCGGATTTAGATAATTTAATTGAATTTTATGAAAGAAGAGCAAATCCACAATATTTTAGGCAAAATGACGAACAAATGAAAATAAATTACATTAACGCTCTATTTAATGTGTACGGAGAGCAATCCCAATATTTAATCGACATTATTGACGAATTATCGAATGATGATTTTACATCAATCATTTTATCAACACCGAATTTAGATTTTGAACATATCTATCAGTCGTCAGTTATTTTTGGGCGTTTTGGAACACAATCGGAAATAGATACAGATTTTGTTGAAAAAATAGAAATATGGAATCGACAGATCCAGAGATTTAAAAATGCTTAGATACTCGGCAGATTTTGAAACAACAACTTCTATTGATGATTGTAGAGTGTGGTTGTGGGGAATTATTGAATTACATAATCACGATAATTTTAATTATGGAACAACAATTGATAGTTTCATTGATTTTATCAGTAAAAAGTCATGTATTTTATATTTTCACAATGCTAAATTCGATTGTAGTTTTATTATTGATTATTTACTAAAGAATGGTTTTACATATAGCCATGAGGAGTTTTTGAATCCAAAAGAATTTAGTTGTGTTATGACGAATACAAACATTTTTTATATGATGAAGATTTGTTTTAAAAGAACTAAGAAAGATAATGTCATTGTAACCATCTATGACTCGTTGAAAAAGCTTCCGTTTTCAGTGAAGAAAATAGGAATTGATTTTAATTTAGAAGAGCAAAAATTAAATATAGACTATACGAAAGAAAGAAACGACAGCTATATTGTAACAGATGAAGAAATAAAATATTTATATCATGACGTGATTATTGTTGCAAAAGCAATTGAAATCCAAATACAAGAAGGAATGACCTCTTTAACGATAGGTGCAGATTGTTTAAAAATATTTAAAAATATTATTGGTGGAGAAGAAATATTTCGAGAAATTTTTCCGTTATTGGATAAAAAAGACGATGAAAATATTAGAAGAGCATATCGAGGTGGGTTTTGTTATGTCAATACTCATTATCAAGAGTTAGATATTGGAGAAGGACAAGTTTATGACGTCAATTCACTTTATCCTTATGTCATGGACGAGAAAATTTTGCCATACGATCAACCAAAATATTTTAAAGGTAAATATCAACAAGATGCAAAATATCCTTTATATGTTGCACATATCATTTTAACAGCGAAATTGAAAGAAGGTTATATTCCAACCATTCAAATTAAAGGTAATTGGAGATATAATGCAACAGAATATCTAAATGAAGTCGATGATGTTGATTTATGGGTAACGAATATTGATTTAGATTTAATTATGGATCATTATCACATTGTCGAGATAAAATATATTGACGGTTACAAATTTAAAGGAAGAGTCGGAATTTTTCACGATTATATTGACAAATTTAGAATACAAAAAATGGAAAATACAGGTGCGAAAAGATTACTTGCTAAATTATTTTTGAATAATTTATATGGTAAATTTTCTACATCGCTTAGAAAAATCAATAAAAAACCAATTCTAATAGATAATACTGTGAAATGGGTTATCGATCAAGATAGACTAGAAGACGGAATATATATTCCAGTTGGTGTTTTTATCACTTCACATGCTCGCAATTTGACGATAAGAACAGCGCAGGATAATTTTGATCGGTTTTTATATGGTGATACAGACTCCATTCATATAAAAGGGAACGAAATTCCTAACATAAAAGTTGATGATAGTAAGTTCGGTTATTGGAAATTAGAATCAAAATTTGAAAAGGCTAGATTTATACGACCGAAAACATATATTGAAATTTATAAAGATAACCTCAATGTAAAATGCGCAGGTATGAATGACGAGGTTAAGTCTAAAGTTACATGGGATAATTTTCATCGAGGTGCAATTTATGAAGGAAAATTACGTCCAGTAACTGTATCAGGTGGAATTGTCCTTTTATCGACAACTTTTAAAATAAGATAATAAATAAAAATAACTATATTATATAGCTATTTTTATTTTATTGTGTTATAATGAAAATAGAAAGGAGAATACAAATGACAAAAGAAGAATTTGAAACAATTTTGACGGATATTGCTAGCAATTTGGATAAAGTAGAAGTTGTTACAGATAAATTACAAACACTTCGTGAAACTTATGATTTATTAGTTGGTAGTGATAAAACCGAAGAAATTGAAAATTTGAAAAAAGAAATTGAATCATTAAAGGAGAAAAATTATAATTTGTTCATGAGAGTGACAACAGATGATTCAAAGAAAACTGAAATGAAAGAAGAAGAAATCAAAGATGATAATAAAGAAGATGAACAAATTACCATTTATGATTTGTTTGAGGAGGGAGAATAATGGCAAGTAGAATTACTGGACTTAAATCCAACGTAAAAGCATGGGATGTTATGAATGCTATTCGTAATGAATCATCAAGCGAATATCAGAACAGAATCCCTGTTGCTACACAAGAAAATATCACAAAAATTGGGAATGCTTTCGAACAGTACGAACCAATGAAAAATGAGTTTTTACATGCACTTGTAAATCGAATTGGTTTAGTGATTGTAAAAAATGCTCTTTTTAATAATCCGTTGAGAGAATTTAAAAAAGAGTTAGCTTTCGGTACTGACGTTGAAGAGATTTTCGTCGACATTGTAAAAGCACAGACTTATGATCCTAGTATTGCTGAATCAGAAGTATTCAAGAGAGAATTGCCAAATGTCAAAGCTTTATTTCACAGACAAAATCGACGTGATTTTTATAAAGTAACGATTGAGAACGAAGATTTGACGAATGCTTTCTTGTCATGGGAAGGTGTTACAGATTTAATCGCAAAAATCACGAATGCTTTATACACTTCTGCAAGTTATGATGAGTTCATTCTTATGAAGAACTTATTGAAGGATTATAACGATCGAGGACTATATTACAATGTTCAAGTTGATGAAATTACTGATACAGAATCTGCAAAAAGATTTGCTAAAACAGTAAGATCATATTCTAATAAGTTAACGTTCATGTCAACTTTATATAATGCACAACACGTTGCAACGACGACACCACTAGAAAATCAAATGATTTTAATTGATACAGATTTAGATGCCGAACTTGATGTTGAAGTCTTAGCATGGGCTTTCAACATGTCAAAAGCTGATTATTTACAACGAAGAGTTTTAGTAGATAATTTTGGTGGTATGACAGGTACCTATGCACTCATAGTTGACAAAGATTTCTTTATGGTATTCGATCAGAAATTTATGTTCACGGAACAATATAATGCTCAAGGTCTATATTGGAATTATTTCTTACATATTTGGCAAATTTTATCTACATCACAATTTGCAAACGCGATCCGTTTCACAACTGACACAGTAGAGCCGACTCCTGTACCAAGTGTTACAAGTGTAACAATTAGTCCAAAAACTGCGACTGTGACGAAAGGTGGAACACAACAATTCACGACAACAGTTGCCGTTGAAAACGGAGCTTCTCAAAATGTTAGCTACCGTGTCATTGACGGAAGCGAGGGAACAACAATCACTTCTGAAGGTCTTTTAACTGTAGGTGCAAATGAAACAGCTACTACCCTTACAGTTACAGCAACAAGTGTATTCGATTCTGGTAAATCTGATTCTGCTACTATTACGGTACAAGAATAATGTTCACTCCAAATACAGAGGTACAGTTGCTTGCAAATGTACCTCTTATTTATAATAACGAGAACCAAGTTTATTTTAGTGGCAGTGGCGTTCGCGATAGTGTTATGGATAATTACGTTGTTCAAACATTCACAAAATACACATATCAACGAACGACTCGAGAATCAATAAGGATCGGAATCAATAAAGATCAAATCTTGAATTGTAATTATTTAAGATTTAAAAATACAAATTATAGTAACAAATGGATTTATTGTTATATTTTAAATAGCGAATACATCAATCCAAACACAACCGAGATATTTTATAAAGTCGATGCGTGGCAAACTTTCTGTTTCGATATTAGCTTCAAACCGTGCTATATTGATAGAGAACATCAAGATGAATATGTATATCAAAATTTGCCTGTGGTAAATACGATTGATGAAAATATTGACTATGGAACTGATTATCAACTCGTAGGAAGGATAGGCTTAAATCCTTACATGATCGGATCTAATAATGCTTATGTATGTTTGTTATTTTGTTCTAAAGAGCCAAGAAATGAAGATAATTCTGTTTTTTCACGATACATCAATGGTATTCCAGAAAACAAAATTGTATATATTGTTCCGTTTATGAAAAACAACGAAGCTAACCGAAGTTTTAATTTCATAGTTGGTGAAGAAAATTTATCAACACTTGAGGAAGTTTTAGATGTTTTCGCAACTGACGAAAGTTTTGTAAATACACTTGTAGGAATTTCAATTGTACCTTATGTTCCACAAATTAGTATTTCGGGTGGTCGTGTGAGTGCTTCAAGATATGCTAGTATTGTAACTAGAAAATATCCATATACAACAACTAGTGGAACTGAGGAAACTTTAACGTTATGTCAGTATATTCTGTCAAGAGGTGGAATTATTGAAGAAATCTACAACAGACCAGCCTATGAGCCACTAGCAAAATTTTTTAGTAGTGAGTATTTAAAAACGTCAAAAATTTTAATGTATCCATATACTTATTGTAAATTAACAGATCACTGTGGAAATGAAATTCCATTAAAATTGGAATATTTAGAGTCACGAAAAGTCGATGATAATGTAGTATCAAATAATACTAGATATTTAAAATTGGGAGTCGTTGGATCTGTTGCACCTGAGCAAAAAACAGCCTATATTCCTAAATTTTACAATGAAAAAATTTCATTACATTTAACCTCAGATTTTACAGGTGCATATAGTGATCAAGAAGGATATCGCATTGAAAATGCTTTAATAAATTCGACTGTTGCCGATTTAACCATTATGACGGATCAAATGGGCAACTATATGCAACAAAATAGAAATAGCATGCGAACAGCAATTGCGATCAATACGATTAACTTTGGTCTGAATGCGTTATCATCAGCAATCACTTTAGGGAGTGGTGTTGGAATGGTATCAGCAGGAGCAAGTGGAACTACCTTAATGGGAAGTTCTTCCCCTCAGATGACAACTTTTAACGGATATAATCAGTCTATGAGTGGTATAGGTGGTGGATTAGGATCAACAATGAATTATCTTTCAGATATCAAAATGACGCAGGCAAAAATGAAAGATATTAGAAATATTCCACCTTCAATTAACCAAATGGGGAACAATACTAATTTTAGTTATGGAAACGGAATTTGTGGAGTTTATTTAGAATACTATACTTTAAAAGATGAATATCTTGAAACTGTTACAAATTATTTTAAAATGTACGGTTATAAAAAGAACAAAGTTGATGTTCCAGATATTAGTAGTAGACCTGTTTTCAATTATTGTAAGACAATCGGTTGTATTGTAAGTGGATCGATCCCCCAAGAATATGCGATTGAAATTCAAGAGTTATTTAATAGAGGTGTACGCATGTGGCACTCGTTTGAAAGTTTTGGAAATTATAGTCTAAATAACTATCCGACTGATAATCCGATTCCAAATTTAGAAAGTAGTGTGTAAAATATGAGTAAAAGAAAAAAGAGTTTAATTCTATCAGATCAAAATATTTATGACGGATCTTTAATTGAAAATAGACACATCTTCACATTTTATTTTGAACAATTGAAAGAAATAGCAATCAATGAGTTTGAATGGATTAACCTACCAGATACGATTAGTGAAAGATTCATGGAACTAATGCTCTTTGAAAAGGGGTATGCTATATTTTTCAAAGATAAAACAAATGATAAATTTTTATGTCTAGGTGGAACAATTGAGGGTCGGTTAAATGTGTACAACGAGCCTACCAAGTGTAGAGCCATTGCTTCAAATGGATACCAACAAGAATTGACAATTGATGATTCTGTTATAATTTTCAACAATCGACTTTGGAAACCAACTTCATTTAAAGTCGTTCAACTAGCAAAAAGACTTGCCAACACTCAATTAACAATTGACATTAACATTCATGCACAAAGAACACCGATTTTAATTGTTGGAGATGAAAATTCCATTTTATCACTTAAGAATTTGTATTTACAATATTCAGGTGGATCTCCTGTTATTTATGGGAAAAAAGGTCTTAATTTAGAAGATTTTTCAGTTTTAAAAACACAAGCCCCTTTCATTGTAAAAGACCTCAATTATTATAAAAAAGAAGTTGAGAATGAAGCATTGACTTATTTAGGTATCGATAACGCAAACGTCAATAAGCGCGAACGACTCATTGAGTCAGAAGTTAACTCAAATAATAATATGATTGAGATGATGAGGTATACTATGCTAAATTGTCGTAAAGAAGCTTGCAAGAAAATCAACAAAATGTTTGGCTTGGATATCGATGTAAGATTCAGAGATGGTTATAATATGATTAACTATTTGACTGATCCTAAATTGATAACGGATAGTTCGTTAACAAATGAAGAACGAGAATATTTACAGAAAGTAGTTGATAAAAATGGCGAAGTACACGACGAGACTATGTAACATTTTGGAAAGTTATGATCCAGATTATAAAAACAAATCTTATAATGAGATCATTGAAGATAATATTTCAAAATTGTTTGATTTTGACTTTCCAATTTTTGACGAAGAGTATCGAAATGTTTTAGAAACAAAAATTTGTAAGCACTTTTATATGGAAGAAATTGGCTTTGAAACAGTTGGTTTATTCAAATTAAGATTAGACACAACTTTAAATGAAATAATGCCATACTATAACAAGCTATATTTAAGTGAGAAAGAAAACATTGATTATTTTTCTACAAAAAACTATCAAGAAGAATTTACAAGTAATGATTCAAAAAGTCAAACAGATACTAATAACACAACTGTTGATTCAACTTCTAATAAAACAACAACGAATGATGTGACACATGGTGGAACAATTACAGATAGTGTAGAAAATACACAAAGTTCGACAAACACAACAAATACAACAGATAATAATAAATCAACCTTCTCAGATACACCTCAAGGTTTGATTAACGGTCAAGATTATGCTACAAATTATACCGTCGACAATAATTCATCAGATACAACAAATACTACATCAAATAGTTTAAATGGAGAAACAACAAAAACTTTCAACAACACAGATAATGAAAGTGGAAATGAAAATCTAACAAATAATCAAACAAGTAATGCTAATTTCAATTCAAAAATAACAAATACGAACGAATATATTCGTAAAATCGTAGGATATGATAATATTGATCCGAACGATTTACTACGAAAATATCGTGAAAATATTATAAATATTGATATGATGATAATCGAAGAATTGAAAAAATTATTTATGCTATTATATTAAGGAGTGTGAAAATATATGTATCAAAATTTTGATAAAATACCTTTGTACTGGTGTCAAATGATTCAACCAGTTGTCTACACAAATTCATTAAGTTATTACGAGTTCTTAGAAAAAATTAGTTATAATGTAAATGAAATTATCGACAGAGTAAATACGATTTCAACTCTAATCAATGATGTTTCAGTTGAATTTCCAAAAATAAAAGAACTAGTTGAATCACTAAATGAAACTGTTACTCAATTATCAGATAAAGTTGAAACTTTTGATTCAAGAATTACGTCTAATACAGATAATATTACAACTTTGACGGAAGATGTTAACGAAAATACTTCAAAAATATCTACTCTTGAAACAAGTAATCAACAATTATCAACAAAAGTTGAAACTTTTGATTCAAGAATTACGTCTAATACAGATAATATTACAACTTTAACGTCAGATGTTAGCGAAAACACGTCAAAAATATCTACTCTTGAAACAAGTAATCAACAATTATCATCAAAAGTTGACACTTTCGATTCAAGAATTACAACGAATACAAATAGTATTGATTCTATTGAGAGTGAGAATCAACAATTATCATCAAAAGTTGACACTTTCGATTCAAGAATTACAACAAATACAAATAATATTACAACTTTAACGGAAAGTGTCTCTTCTATTGAAACAAATGATGAGGAATTATCACAAAAAGTTGATAGTTTTGATTCAAGAATTACAACCAATACAAGTAGTATTACAACTTTAACACAAAGTGTTACTTCTATTGAGAGTCAAATTGGTAATATAGCTTCAATTCTTGCTACTATGGTGGAAGGGAGTGTCGAATAATGACAATTGAAAACTATCTTGATGATTTAAAAACACAACAGACAAATCTAGCGAACAATTTAACATCAAAAGGTGTACCTTCGAGTGCAAGTGAATTATTTAATTCGCTTGTACCTAAGGTATTACAAATTCAAACTAGTGATCCTGATTTACACGATAATAGTGGATTGATTGATATTTTATTTCAAAATTCAAGTGGTGTGATTGATCCTAACGGATATTTTAGGGCAACCACTAGTGGTGTTGAACTAAAACCACAAGCTAAAAATATTCGTGATATCTATATCAGCGAAATTACTGGAGAATTTTCATTTTTAAGAAATTGCTCTTATTTAGAAACACTTGGAAACATTTCTTTCCCGAATTGTGCAGGTGTTAATAGCGATAGAGGAGATGGTTTATTTAGTGGAAATTCAAAACTTGTAAGTGTTGGAAATATTGATTTATCATCTTGTACTAATTTCTATAAACTGTTTGCTAATTGTTCAAAACTTGAAACAGTTGGAGAAATTAAAGTAAAAGATTTTGCACTCTTAGAAATTGTAAACTGTGGTCAAATGTTTTACGGAACAAAAATACAAGAATTTAATTATCCTTTTAATACACAAGCACGTGCAAGCTTATTTAATACTTTATCAAACTGTCCTAATTTAGAAACTATTTCAAATATTACCGGTCCAATTAGTAGTTTTGCAATGTCAGGATCAACAGCACTAAAAAACGTTGGAGCAATTCAATGTGGATATATAACAAGTGATAATAATTTTAGTTGTTCTTTTAGTGGTTGTAATAATTTAGAAAGTTTTGGGGGTTTTACAGGTATTAAGATCAATTTTAGCTGGGGATTGCCAGATGTAACAAATAAAGAAGAAATATGTTTATCACTTGCAAACTCAATGGCGACTGTAACTGATAAAACATTAACACTGATAAACGGTGCAACTTTGCCAGAATCGGCAAGAACAATTATAACGGGTAAAGGTTGGACGATAAATGAATCAGTATAAAATTGATATTATAATTAGTTTTCTCGGTAGTATAGTATCATTTCTTATCGGCAAAATTGATATAAGTATTATGATTCTTGCTAGTTTTATGATCTTCGACTACTTAACTGGAGTTATCAAAGCAATTAAGAATAAGCAATTAAATAGTAAAATAGGTTTTGAGGGTTTGCTTAAAAAAATATGTATATTTATTATACTAATCGTTGCTAACTTACTTGATCTATTGCTAGGTAACGACAATTTAATGTTTCGCTCGATTGTAATTTATTTTTATATTTCAAATGAAGGTATTTCCATTTTAGAAAATTTATGTGAAATGAATGTTCCTATCCCCGAAAAAATTAAAGAAATATTATTATCGATTAAAGAAAGTGAATAACTTTCTTTTCTTTTATGGTATAATTATAATATAAGGAGGGATATTATGAATAGTATGATAGGTGTAATGATATTTTGTTTTATTTTTGTACCAATAGCAATAATCTTCATAGCTTCACTCATTTGTTGCAAAATTATTAACGACAAAATTTTAAAGTGTATCGAAAAAATTTGCTATTATCATAAAATGAAATATGATACTCAGTTTTATGAAGAAATTGACAAATTATTAAAATACTTATAAGAGGTGGTAAGATGATTAGTTTAAATGAATTTATAAATAAAACAAGGGGTAGATCGATTGGTAATCCATGGAATGGATCCTATAAAGGTGAATGTGTTTCACTCGTTCAAAATTATATTCAAGATTGTTTAGGTCAACCTGCAAAAGCAAGAGGAAATGCTATCGACTGGAAAACAACATATGTGAATGAAGGCTTAGGATATATAACAACAAGTCCTAAAATTGGAGATATTATTGTTTACGGCAGATCAAAAGGTAATGGATACGGACATATAGCGATCTATATTGATTCAAGTACAATGTACGATCAAAATAATTTTACAAGAAGTAACGGAAAACAAGCCAATTACTCAAAATTAGAAATAACAAGTGATATGACTTATCTAAGACCAAACGCAAATGTTATAGTTGATAATAATAAAACATTATATCTACCAGCAACAGCTGATCGTTGGAGAGTATATCCTCTTGACAAAGCTCCTGTTGTAGGTAATGAAGTTGGTTTCATCTTGCCGTCAAAGTTCGGTGGTTTAACTTATCAAATTGTATCAATGGTACAATCAGACGTTGCAATCATTGATACAAGAGATTACGGACGAGTACAAATTTACGTAGATCCGTCGACTGGTGCGATCATTAAATGAGTGAGATTTATTACAGTATTTCAAAATTGATTAGTCATCATAGGCTTTTCAATTTTGTGATTGGAGAACGTGGAAATGGTAAGACATTTAGTGCAAAAGAATTTGTAATTGATGACTTTTTAAAAAATAAGAATGAATTTATTTATCTAAGAAGATATAAAACCGAATCAAAAAAAGCTCGTGACAGCTTTTTTGACGATATTAAAAAACTTGATAAATATAATGACAAAGAATTAAAATCGAAAGGCGAAAATTTTTATATTGGAGACAAAATTTGTGGATATTCAATGACATTGTCTGTTTTTAATTCAATCAAATCAGTTTCAAAGCCTAATGTCAAAACAATTATCTTTGATGAATTTTTAATATTAAAGAAATCAAATACTCGTTATTTAACCGATGAGGTTATCAAATTTCTTGAATTTTACGAAACAATAGCTAGAACAAGAGACGTTACTGTTATTTTCTTAGCGAACGCAATAACAATGATGAACCCATATTTTATATATTTCAAGATAAGTGATTTGAAAGGTCGTTTCACAAAAATAGGTAGTGATATTCTAGTTGAATTAACAAATACTCCAAATTATCAAAAATTAAAAAAATCTACAAGATTCGGAAAATTGATTGCGAATAGCGAATATAGTAAATATTCGATCGATAATGAATTTCTACAAGATAATAACTCATTTGTCGAGGAAAAGCCTTCTGATAGTCGACTTGTGCTTGGATTTCAAATTGAAAATAAGTTGATTGGTGTATGGTTTTCTCCAAGTACAAATTTAATGTATTTCTCGTTAAAGTGTAATCCACAATTTCGCTTTATTTACGCTTTAACTGTTGCTGATCAACGACCCAATATGTTGCTATTAAAAGGTCAAAAAATGGCAAACATTCAACGAGTTAAAATAGCTATAAAATATGGACTAATTCGTTTTGATTCTTTAAAATCAAAATACTATGGTCAAAAAGCTATTTCATTATTGACACTATAGTAAAATATTGATATAATTTATATATGCGAATGACTACAGTTTTAGTAGTATTATACGAAGTCACTCCTTAATTGGAAGTATAAGACTATGAGATTGACTATCTCATTAAAATTTGTATCATTTAGCGAAAAACTACGTTGCCTAGACGTAGTTTTTTATGTTATAATGATAATGAGGATTGTGGCACCTCAGCAACCCCTATACATGTCCGTTGGTTTATTTCTTATCTCTCCAACTATTATTTTTGCCACAGAAAAAAATAAGCGATTATTCGCTTATTTTTTCATTTTCAAGGCTCTTAACAATATTTCTGTTAAGAGATGTGTTTCTAAATCGATGTTGCCAGAATAACGCAAACTAATTTTGTCTTCACTATTTAAAATTACAAAATAATTTCCTTCTGGAAATATCTCACAATCTTCTATATTTATTTTATGAAGTTTGCTATCCAAAACGAAATAAAAATAATTAGCATCAACTATACCTGATAACAACTCATTATTATATCTTACAATAGATGCTTGATTCAATAAATATAAATAATACTCATCATCAGTAATTTCTTGACCTTCATCAATATTAACATAATCGTTTATGTTATATATTAGTACTGGGTCAAGAATTATCTCATATTGAACAATAGCTGATTTAACAACTCCTTTATGCATACTAAAATATTTCGTATCGTTTGGAATTTCAATTACACCTTCCTTACATTTTAATATAATAACATCATCTTTCACATCTGTTATAGAATAATATTTTTCGTCCATTTTGTTCTTAATTATAATCATAATATCTCTCCCTTCGATAATATTATAACAAGAAAGCTGAAAAAATCAATATACAAATGATGTACAATTATTATGTGTAAAGTAAATGTAAAGCGAACATATGTTGGTGTAAAATTTGTGTAAAGTGAACAAATGTTTGTCAAGTTGTGT